>JBLHUT010000155.1:0-8541 GCA_047629975.1 Paracoccaceae bacterium | reverse complement strand
GTAAAGCACATCAACGGTCAGATTGACGACCATGACCATCACCGCAATCAGCAACAGCCCGCCCTGAACCACCGGATAATCGCGCCGGAAGATGCTATCGACCATCCACTTGCCAATGCCCGGCCAGCTAAAGATTGTCTCGGTCAGAATGGCGCCGGCCAAAAGCGTGCCAACCGACAGGCCGATCACCGTGATCACTGGAATAAGCGCATTCCGCAGGGCGTGCACCCCGTTGACCCGCCACGGCGACAGCCCCTTGGCGCGTGCCGTGCGGATGTAATCCTCGCTCAGAACCTCCAGCATGGCCGAGCGTGTTTGCCGGGCGATCACGGCAAGCGGGACAGTGCCCAACACGATCGTGGGCAGGATCAGGTGCTCGACCGCCGAACCAAAGGCCCCTTTTTGTCCCGACAACACAGAGTCGATCAGCATAAATCCTGTCGGAGTCTCGAAGTAGAACATCAAGCTGATGCGCCCCGATACCGGCGTCAGCCCCAGATAGCCCGACACCAC
Source organism: Paracoccaceae bacterium (assembly GCA_047629975.1). Taxonomy (GTDB): domain Bacteria; phylum Pseudomonadota; class Alphaproteobacteria; order Rhodobacterales; family Rhodobacteraceae; genus JBLHUT01. Next base: position 8,028 of record JBLHUT010000155.1, on the reverse strand, counting down.
GATGATCAACAACAGCGCCCACCAGAAGATCGGCATCGAATATCCCACAAGGGCCGTGGTCATCAACGCCCTGTCAAAGAACTTGCCACGGTTCACCGCCGCAATCACCCCCGCCGGCAGACCCAGCAAAAGCGCAAAGATCATCGCACAGATCGACAGCTCGAGCGTTGCCGGAAACAACGCAAAAAATTCGTCCCAGACCGGTCGCTTGGTCACAAAAGACTGCCCCAGATCCCCCTGCAAAACCCCCCAGATGTAGCTGCCGAATTGCTCGTAGAAGGGCCTGTCATAGCCGAATTTCTCGACCAGCTCGGCATAGCGTTCATCCGAAATGCCACGCTCGCCCGCCATCACGATGATCGGATCCCCCGGCAACATCCGGATGAACGAGAATGAAATCAACGTGACGCCAAAGAAGGTCGGCACAAAGGTCAGTAACCGGGACAGAAAATATCTAAGCATCAACCCACAATCGTTAAGGTTTTCGGAAAGGTCGTAAGGGAAATATTGCCATCATCTGTCACTAGGATATCGTCCTCGATCCTGACACCAAAGGCCCCTATCCGGTACAATCCCGGCTCGTTGGTAAACACCATGCCCGCTTCCAGCAGTTGCGGATTGCCGCGCATGATATACGGGGCCTCGTGAACATCACGCCCCAGCCCGTGACCGGTTTTGGTGCGGATCCGGTCGCCAAAGGGCGACGCCTCCAGAACCGAAGTCACCGCATCGTCGACGTCATGGGCCGAAACGCCCGCGCGGGCAATCTGGTGTCCGCGCAGATTTGCCCGCAGCACGGTGTCATACACCTGTACGGCCTCGTCACTGGCATGCCCGACAAAGACCGTGCGCGTGATATCGGCACAAAAGCCCGACTTGCGCGCCCCGAAGTCGAACAAAAGCGCGTCGCCCTCGACAATTGCATAATCGGCCCGTGCGTGCGCATGCGGGCGCGCCGAATTATCGCCTGCTGCCACGATTGGCCCAAAGGCCAGCTCGTCGGCACCCTGCGCAAAAAGCGCCTGCATCAAAAGCCCCTGAACCTGCATCTCGGTCATTCCGACACGCACCTGCGGGAGCACATCACCAAGAGCGGCCTCGGAGATATCAATCGCCGACTGCATCGCCGCGATTTCGGGTGCGGATTTGCGGAGGCGCAAACCGGAGATCTCTTTTTCGGCATCCACGACCCTGAGCCCGGGCTGCGACGCCACAAGCGCATGGTGCACGAAAACACGCATGATCTGCCCCTCTACCCCCACCGAAGACAACGGCAGATGCGCCGCCAACGCCGCAAAGGCATCGGTATAGCCGGTTTGATCGCGCCAATCGAACACCTCGCCCTCAAATCCGATCAAGTCGAAAGAGCGCAGTTCAAGATTGGGGACCAACGCCGCAGGCGCGCCCTCGACAGGCACAACAACGACCAAAGGGCGTTCGTGACTGTTAAAATTCTGTTGGAAGAGTCTTACGAAATTCGAGCCGGGCACAAGGGCCAGAGCATCAACTCCAAGCGTGCGTGCGATTGCACGGTATGCGCTGTAGCGGTCAGACATAGCAGGTTATCCCAATGAAAATCGGGGCCCAAACCCGGGCCCCGATCTATTTTTCCGATTATTCCGCGATGTCCACACCGTAGAAGATGTGCCCGCCCAGCGGATGCACCTTATAGCCGGTCACCTCGGGGCGTGTCGCCATAAACACAACCGAATGCGCAATCGTGGCCCAAGGCGCCTGCTCCTTGAAGATCACCTGTGCCTGCTCGTAAAGCGCCGTGCGCTCTGCGGGATCGGAAACCGTCTTTGCCTTTTGCACGACATCGTCGAACGGCTGATGGCACCATTGCGCACGGTTCGAACGGGTCACACCGTCACAACCAAGCAAAACGGCAAGGAAGTTATCAGGATCGCCGTTATCACCCGTCCAACCCAGAAGCACCGCACCGTCGCGGTCAACAGCCTTGGACCGGTCAAGATACTCGCCCCACTCATAGGAAACGATTTCAACCGTAACGCCGATTTTTGCAAAATCTTCCTGCATCAATTCGGCCATGCGCCGTGCATTGGGATTGTACGGGCGCTGCACCGGCATCGCCCAGATCTTCATGGACAGATCGGTGACACCTTCGGCCGCCAGCATCGCCTTGGCACCTTCGGGGTCATAGGCGTCGTCAACAATCGCGTCGTTGTAGGACCAGATGGTCGGCGGGATCGGATTTTTTGCAACCTGACCGGAGCCTTGGAACACAACGTCGATAATGGCGTTCTTGTCGATCGCCATGTTCAGCGCGCGGCGCACGTTGACGTTATCGTAAGGGGCCACTTGCGTGTTATACGCCAGATACCCGACGTTCAGCCCTTCTTGCTCAAGGATCATCACTTCGGGATCGGCCTTCATCGCGGTGATGTCGGCGGGGTTCGGATAAGGCACAACGTGGCATTCGCCCGCCTTGAGTTTTTGATACCGCACAGAGGCGTCCGGCGTGATCGCGAACACAAGGCTATCAAGCGGCGAGGCCCCTTCCCAGTAGTCGGGATTGGCGGCATAACGGATAACGGCGTCTTTCTGATAGGCAACAAAGCTGAACGGACCGGTGCCGATCGGGGCTTGGTTGAGCATCTCGGGCGTGCCCGCTGCCATCATTACATCGCCGTATTCCGCGCTCAGGATAGAAGCGAAATCCATCGCCATATTCGCGATCATCGGCGCTTCGGGGCGGTTGAGCACAAACTTGACCGTGTAGTCGTCAACCTTGACGATTTCCTTGATCAGATCGCCCATCGACATGCCGCCGAAATATTCCCAGGTGCCGCCGGATACGGCGTTGTAGGGATGCTCGGCAAGCCGCTGACGCTCGAAGCTGAAAATCACGTCATCGGCGTTGAAATCGCGGCTGGGCGTGAATTGCGCGTTGGAGTGAAACGCCACGCCCTTGCGCAGGTTGAACGTGTATTCAAGACCATCCTCGGACGAGGTCCAGCTTTCGGCAAGGCCGGGCACGACCACCGTGCTGCCAGTCTCGAAGGACACAAGACCGTTATAGATCGGATGCGCAGAGGCGTCGAAAGTGGTGCCAGAGGTATAAAGCGCGGGGTCAAACCCTTCGGGTGAGCCTTCGGAGCAATAGACCAGTGTTTTGGCCGAAGCACCTGAGGCACAAACGGCTGCCAAAAGCAGGCCGGTGGCCAGTTTGTATTTGAGATTCATTGTCCCATTTCTCCCGGTTGTTGGAATTTTTTTTATTATGTTTGTTGGAGAGCGTCTCCAGTAGCCAAGAGTGGTCACCGCAAAGGCACGGAGTCAAGAACAAGAAACCTCGCGGTCCCAACGAAATGTGCCCGAAAATGCCCAAATTATCAGCCGAAGTTCCAAATTTTCACCTGAAAATTTACGATAAAAGCCTAAAACAAAAGCATTTGCACGTCAGTGGTGTCGTCCGCCCTGCCGTTCCAACTCTGACTGTATCCCCGCAACGTCGATCTCGCGCAAAGGCCGGTTCGATTTGATCGACAAGGCCGCGGCAATGCCTGCGCCCTGACCGGTCACTGCACAACAGGCCATGTTGCGGGTTGCGGCATGGCTGTCGCGGTCGCCGCCCGTGGCGCGCCCCGACACAAGCAGGTTCTCGATCTTTTTCGGGATCAGGTTGCGATAAGGTATCTGGAAGTAACGCCCCGTTGTCGGCAAAATCAAAATCCCGTAGCCGTCAATAAACTCCGGAAAAATCCCGATACTGTCTTCAAACCGGCCCTGCTCGCGCACATCAAGCGAGGTCATGTTGTAAAAACAATCTACCTTGCGGGTATCCCGCACGCCGAGCGACATGCCGAAATTGCGCAGCCGGATACCGTCACATCCGGGCGTATAGCGCCGCAAGGCCTCGATGGCCAACATCGCCTGTCGCCGCCCCTCGATCTCGAAACGGGTCAGGGAATTGGGGTCGGTGCCGTCGCATCCGTCCAGATGGATCAGGTTCATGTAGGTCAATTCACCGGTGTCGTGAATTGCCCCCCACGTTCCGGCAATTGTGTTCAGATGCGCCGGAATAAGCCCGTCCTTGATCGCCTGCTCAAAAGGCTTTTTCAGGAACGGCGAAAACATGTCGTCTTCCTTGCCCGTGGTCTCGATGTTCCATTCGCCCCCGCCGCCCCAATCCTTGTAGGTTTGCGGATCTTCCTTGACGCCCGCCACGAATTTGGCTTTGTCGACGCCGGCCACATGAAACATGACAGAGGCCGCCATCATCTGTTCCTTGGGCGTCATGAATGTGGGGGCACCGGCGCGGGCAACCACATCTGCGTCGCCGGTGGCATCAATCACACGCTTGGCAAGGATCGCCTCGCGGCCTGCTTTGGACTCGGTAATGATGCCGACGATCGTGTCGCCCTCCATCAACGGGGCGACGAATTGCCGGTGCAGCATGGGGCGGATGTTCGGCTCGTCCAGAACCATTTTATCGGCCACCAGTTTGAACCCTTCGGAGTCGATTTCATACGACAGCGACTGGGATTCCTGCACCGCCGCCCCCATTTCCTTTGCGCGGTCCTCGAATTCACGCGCAATACCGTTGGATTCGACCGTCTGCTCGTGCCGGTACCAGTGCATTCCCTCAACACCAACCACCGTCAGATTGCCGCCAAAACAGCCGAACCGCTCGACCAGCGTCACCTCGACCCCTGCCCGTGCCGCTGCCAAAGCCGCCGGCAAGCCCCCTGGCCCCGATCCCACCACAAGCACATCCGTCTCGTGGATCACATCAATCTCGCGGGCGGGTTCGTGAATTTGTCTGCGTGTCATCGTTACTCCATGATCCTGAATGCGGTAGTTGACCAAGCGAATACCCAAAACGGCATCGGCGCAAGGCAGATCAAGGCCGGAAGCCGTTATGACACGCCCCGACCACGACCAACTGCCCTAGTGAACGGGCCGCCCAACAAAAACCGGCCCCTTAGGCGTGATCATTGTATTGGCAAATGTCCCTTCGGCACGGGCCATCCGGTGGCTCAACAAGGCTTGTGTCATCTCGAGCAGAACCGGCGCCGCGTCGGGGTCGCCGGCAATATTGCGAAACTCGCCCTGCGCGCCGTGGTCAAACAACAGCGGCGGCCATCCGGCGTTGAAATGCACAAGCGTCAGATCCCCCTTGCGCAAGATTGCCACGTTGCAGACACCAGCCGCCAGACCATGCTGTCTTTGCCAAACAGTCGGCGTGAAAGGATCCCCGAAGTCCAACTCGGACATCGTGATATCGGACCAGTCGGGCGGTGTCTCGCCCTCCAGAAACGGCACCAGAGACTGACCGTCCATGGATGACGGCACAGGGTTCCCGACCCAGTCAAGGATCGTGGGCGCCACATCGATCGACTGGGTCGGCGTGGTGACCCGCGTGCCGAATTGCGCAGGGTTGCGCGGGTCGCGCACAATCAAAGGCGCGTGATAGGCTGCATCATAGACAGACATCTTGCCCCACGCATGGCGGTCGCCCAGCATTTCACCGTGATCAGACGTCAGAACAATAAGCGTATCATCATATTGTCCGGCCTGCTTTAGCGCACCGATCACCCGCCCGATGTGATGGTCGACCTCGCTTGCCAGCCCGAAATAAAGCGCGCGCAGCGTGGCAACCGTCTTGTCGTCATCGGGAAGATCGGGAAAACCGCTCACACAATTGCGCGGCGACAGATGATCAAGCGCCGAGGCCAGAAACGGATGCACCGCGGCCTCGACGCTGCGATCAAGCTTTAACGGACGGGGCAGGCTGTCGGGATCGTACATCGTGTTGTACGGCGCCGGTGCCACCAGCGGCGGATGCGGGCGGATATAGGTCAGATGCCGGAACCACGCCTGTTCCTTGCGCACGGCGTAATCAGCCAGAAAAGCATCTGTCAAAAAGGCCGTGTCACTGTCTTTTGCGCTGTAGAACGCCGGATCATCAATGCGCGGCACCTGCCCTTTCGGAGTGTCGGGCACGAAAAAATCGGCGTAATCGGGAATGGCGTAGCCTTTTGCCACCAGATCAGCCCGCCACGGATATGATTCCTCGGACCTCATCTCGATGATCTCGCGAAAACCGTTCATCGGGAATTCATAAGTCGTCAAGGCCGGGTCGGCAGGCGCATAAACCCGCGGATCCTGCGCCGTGTCGGTATATCCGAACAACAGCGGCATGTAGCCCGACGTGCGCATCTGTGTGGCGATGTTGGGCGTGTCGTGACGCGCCGGCGTGCCGTTTCGTACGCTGCGATGGGTCATCGCGTATTGCCCTGTCAGGATCGACACCCGCGACGGCCCGCACGGGTTGGTTACCGAGTAATGCTTGGTAAACGTCACCGCATCATCCATCAGCGCGCGGATATTGGGAAGCTTCACGTGATTTGCCAAATCGCCCGACACAAGATCGGCACGCAGTTGGTCCAACACAATGAACAAAACATTCTGTCGTTTAGACATCTGATATCCTTGGATAAAAAAGTCAGGTCAGCGGCAGGGCCAAGAACCTATTGCGCAAGCTCTTTCCAACGGTGACAGGCAACCTTGTGCTCGGTGCCCGCATTTTCCAGCTTTGGCTCTTCAACGCGGCAGCGATCAATCGCCACCGGACAGCGGGTCTGGAATTTGCACCCGGGCGGCGGGTTGGTCGGCGACGGAATTTCACCCTCCAGCTTTTGCGCCCGCCCCCTGTCATCAGGATCAAGCGACGGGATCGCCGACAAAAGCGCCTGAGTGTAGGGATGTTTGGGTGTGGCAAACAAGGTGCGCGTCGGCGCGGTTTCCACCAGACGCCCCAGATACATCACCGCCACATGGTCACACACATGCGCCACAACACTCAGATCGTGACTGATGAACAAAAAGGTCAGCCCCATTTCCTGTTGAATGGCTTTCAAAAGGTTCAGCACATCGGCCTGAATAGACACATCAAGTGCCGCCACGCTTTCATCAGCAACAATGAATTTCGGCCCCGACACCAGTGCGCGCGCGATGGATATCCGCTGTCGCTGCCCGCCTGAAAACGCGTGCGGAAAACGGCGCAGATGTTCGAGGTTCAGCCGGCATTTCGCTGCAATCTCGCGCACCCGCTGATCGGTTTCCTCCCGCGAGGAGGTCAGGCCCATCACTTCAAGCGGTTCGGCAATGATATCGCGCACCGTCATTCGCGGGCTTAGGGCGGCATAGGGATCCTGAAAAATCAACTGTGCGCGTTTGCGGTAATCCTTCAGCTCCTTTGGGCCAAGATCCTTAAGCGCGTACGACACCTCGCCGTCGTCGAATTCGACATCGCCCCGACTGATCGGTGCGGCACGCAACATCGCCCGCCCAAGCGTGGTCTTGCCCGAACCCGACTCGCCCACCAAACCGAAAAAGCTGCCCGGTGCGATGTCGATATTCACATCCTCGACCGCGCGCACAAACGGCTTGGGACCGATCAATCCGCCCCTGAGCTGGAAATACACCGAAAGCCCGCGGGCCGAGATCAAAGGTTTGCTGCTCATCGGGCGGCCTCCGCAGGATCGTTCAAATGGCACGCCACACGGTGACCATCGGCCACATCGGAAAAGCGCGGCACCTGCTGCGAACACCGCGGGCCCAAAAGCTCCTGACAGCGGGTGTTATAGACACATCCCGGCGGGCGCTCCAGGGGCGAGGGGATGTCACCCGGAATTGGCGTCAACGGCGCATCAAGATCATCAAGCGTCGGCAAAGCCGCCAGCAACCCGCGCGTGTAGGGGTGTGCGGGACGGCGGATAACGTCGCGCACGGTGCCTTTTTCGATCAACTTGCCCAGATACATCACTGCGACGGTATCGGCCGTCTGGGCAATCACACCCAGATCATGGGTGATGAAAATAATTCCCATCCCGAACTCGGACACCAGATCCTTCATCAGGTCGATCACCTGCGCCTGAATGGTGACGTCAAGTGCCGTCGTCGGTTCATCGGCAATCAGAAGTTTGGGCTTGGTCGACAAGGCCATCGCAATCATCGCGCGTTGCCGCATACCGCCCGACAATTCGAACGCGTATTGAC
>JBLHUT010000154.1:0-8579 GCA_047629975.1 Paracoccaceae bacterium | reverse complement strand
CGCCCCACACCAAGGTGGGGCGTCTTTTTTGTCATCGGCAGGTGTTTACTGTGCCAGCCACGCGTTAAAACGCTCGGACAATTCTGTGTCGCGGTCAGCCCAGAACTCAAAGTTGTTTACCAGAGCATTTTTCAGGTTGGCTTCTGCTGTTGGCATATGTGGTGCCATCGCTGTCTTGCCGTCTGAATACATGCCAACCAGAGCACCCGAAGACTTGCGTGCGGGACCGTAGCTGATCCACGTTGCCTGATCTGCAAGGCGCTGTGTGTCTGTCGAGAACTTGATGAACTCCAGAGCGGCTTCTTTGTTTGGTGCACCCTTGGGGATTACAAACAGGTCGAAGTCCATGATCTGGCCGTCCCAGATGATCTCGAACGGTTGACCTTCGCCGACAGCAGCGTTGAAGATGCGGCCGTTATACGCAGTCGTCATGGCAACTTCGCCATCGGCCAGAAGCTGTGGCGGCTGTGCGCCGGCTTCCCACCAAACGATGTCTGCCTTGATTGTGCCAAGCTTTGCAAAGGCGCGATCGACGCCCGCTTCTGTTTCAAGCACATCATACACTTCGGACGCTGGTACGCCGTCTGCCATCAACGCCATTTCAAGGTTGGCCTTGGGGGATTTGCGCATGCCGCGCTTGCCGGGGAAGTCGGCGACGTTGAAGAAGTCGTCGATGCTATCCGGTGCAGTCGGGTTGTTCGTCGTGTTGTAGGCAAATACTGTGGACCAAACGATGTTCGACACAGCACAATCTGTCAGCGCGCCTTCGATGAAGTCGTCGACAGCAGGTGTTCCATCGGGTGCTGCGGGCAGCATCGATGTGTCGATTTCCTCGATCAGACCTTCGTCGCAAAGGCGAACCGCATCGGAGTACTCGACATCGGCGATGTCGATTGTCACGTTGCCGGCTTCGACTTGTGCTTTGATGGGTGTCGCAGGGTTGCTTGCGTCAACCGAATTCACCGTAATGCCGGTCAGGGCAGTGAATGGCTTGTGGTAGGCTTCTACCTGGCTGATCGCATAGGCACCGCCCCACGACATAACTGTCAGTTCGCCACCGGAGTGGCTTGCTGCATTTGCCATGAACGCGACGCTTGTCAAAGCTGTTGTCAGGATGAGAGTCTTTTTCATGAGATTCCTAATTCGTTGGAGACATGTTGAATTGAACGACCCAAGAGTGTTCAAGTGCCATTGCTGCGCGCTCAGAGTGGATCGAGCGCGCGCGCATCTTCTGCAGCCCAAGCCACATGAGTCGTTTCGCCGACGGCAAGCGGCACCTTGGCCGCACCGTTGGGAAGTTTGACAATGAACTGGTCATTGCCAAGTACATCAAGGCGGCACCTTATGTGATCGCCAAGATATATCAGTTCCAGAACCTTCGCCGAGGTGGAGTTGGCCCGGGTCTCGGGGCCGAATGTCACACGCTCGGGACGGATGGATATCAAGGTTTCGCTGCCGACATCGCCGCAAGCCACAGCGAGTGCCTCGCCCTTCGAGCCGTCAGGCATCGTGATGCGGGCGATGTTGCCTTCGCGCCCTGTTACGCGGGCAGACAGTTTGTTGTTCTCGCCAATAAACTGGGCGACAAAGCTGTTGTCGGGCCGCTCGTACAGGTCGTCTGGCGGCGCAAGCTGCTGGATGATACCGTCGTTGAAAACTGCAACACGGTCCGACATTGTCAGGGCTTCCGACTGGTCGTGTGTGACGTAAACAACAGTGATACCAAGACGATCATGCAAATGTTTGATCTCGTATTGCATGTGCTCGCGAAGCTGTTTGTCCAGCGCACCGAGCGGTTCGTCCATCAGCACGAGGGTAGGGTCAAAAACCAGAGCCCGAGCCAGCGCGACACGCTGCTGCTGGCCACCCGACAATTGTGCGGGGCGGCGGTTACCGAACTCTGCCATCTGAACCATGTCCAAAGCCTTCAACACGCGTTCTTCGCGCTCGGCCTTGCCCATGTTGCGCACTTCCAACGGAAAGGCGAGGTTCTCTGCGACGCTCATGTGCGGGAACAGGGCGTAGCTTTGGAAGACCATGCCGATCCCGCGCTTGTGAGGTGGGATATTGTTGATCTCCCGCCCGTTAAGTCGGATTTCGCCATGAGTCGCTGTTTCAAACCCGGCGAGCATCATGAGGCAAGTTGTCTTGCCCGAACCTGATGGCCCAAGCATTGTGAGAAACTCACCCTTGGGCATGGAAAGATTAAGATCTTTCACAACCAGTGTTTCACCGTCATAGCTCTTCTGCACGCGATCGAATTCAACGAACGCGTTGTCAAATTGTGTGTCAGCCAAAACTGGCTCCCCATTTTACGCCGCGCAGTTTTTCGCGCTGTTGATTGAGGCCAGTACAACCGTGCTGATCCGGATTTGCAACCGTTACACACGGAATTGTGCATGATTCTTCTACAAGTTATGAAAAAATGAGCATAATTCTCGAAAATGGTGCTAAATTTTGGTTAACGAGAACAGTTTTAGCAAAATAATGCCCAGAACTCGCCTTAAAGTGGCGTTTTGGCCTTCTTGCGAAACAAGTCCTGAATCGCCCGGCTCTGGCTAATGGCGATTCCCAGCAGGATAAGCGTGAGTGAAAGGAACAATCGGCTGGGCAGGGCCTCGTTCAAAAACGCGATGCCAAAAATAACCGCCCAGACCGGAACAAGGTAACCTGCAATCGACATGAACAGCGAGCCTGCGGTTCTGATCACGTGCACGCGGATCACGGCGGCCAATGCGGTCGGAAACAGAGCCGCATATAACAGTGCCGTTGTCGGGCGCAACGGCCAGGCTTGGGGGATGCCTTCGATCAGCAGGGCCAGCGGCACCAATATCGCTGCAGCAACACCGAGGGTCGAAGTGGCTAGCGCAAGCGGCGGCATGGCGGGCGCGCGCCGCATCATCACCGATCCTGCCGCATAACACAGGGCTGCTCCGACAAAGGCGATTTGCCCCCAAAGACTTTGCCACGACGTATCATGCGCCTCGATTGCTGCGGGCCCAAGCAGGACAAGCAGGCCGATAAAGCCAAGGACGAGCCCAAAGATACGGCGGGGGCCGATCCCCTCTTCGGGCGAGAAAATTGCGACAAGGGGAAGGATCAGCAAAGGCACGGCGCCCATCGCAACGCCTGCAAAGGCGGAGGGCGCGAATTGCTGCCCCCAGCTGAGCAATGAAAACGGCACGGCAAGAGAAACAATGCCGATCGTGGTCGCCGCGAACCACCCCGCACGCCCCGGTACCGTCGAAAGGCCCTGACCCAGCGGAACCGAAATCGCAAGCAGCACCAGAAAAGCAATCAAAGTGCGCAGGGCCGCGACCGTGACCGGCCCGTAGCCGTCAAGTGAAATGCGAACGGAAAGAAACGCAGCCCCCCAGATGACGCTCACGAAAAGCACCAGAAACAGATTTAGTCCGCCGGGGTTGGTCGGGGTGGCTGGGGGCACGATGCGTCCAATTCGGTCCAAAGACCGAGATTTATCACGGCATCCGAGCGGGCGACAGAGGTAAACCTGTGGTGCGACCCGAGTGGCGCGCGGTGCCGGGGCGATCCAAGGGCAGGTGTCCGTCGTGGGGTGTCCGGGCGCGACACAAATGCCGCGCCCGGATTTTCTGTAAGGCTTAGTTTTTGGCTTTGTCGACCATCTTGCCAGCCGAGATCCACGGCATCATGCCGCGCAGGGTTTCGCCCGTTGCCTCGATCTGGTGCTCGTCGTTGATGCGGCGTGTCGCTTTGAAGTGCGGCTGCCCCACGGCATTTTCCAGCATGAAGTCACGCACGAACTTGCCGTTCTGGATGTCTGTCAGGATCGCTTTCATGCGGGCCTTCGTCTCGTCATACGGCAGAACGCGCGGGCCAGAGACATACTCGCCATATTCGGCGGTGTTCGAGATCGAGTAATTCATGTTGGCGATGCCGCCTTCATAGATCAGGTCGACGATCAGCTTTACCTCGTGGAGGCACTCGAAATAGGCCATTTCAGGCGCATAGCCTGCCTCGACCAGCGTCTCGAAGCCCATGCGGATCAGTTCGACCAAGCCACCGCACAATACGGCCTGCTCACCGAACAGATCGGTTTCGCATTCCTCGCGGAAGTTGGTTTCGATGACGCCTGAGCGACCGCCACCGATGGCGGAGCAATAGGACAGGCCGATCTCGAGTGCTTTGCCCGAGGCGTCCTTGTCAACAGCCACAAGACACGGCACGCCGCCACCTTTGGTGTACTCGCCACGCACGGTGTGGCCGGGGCCTTTGGGAGCCATCATGATGACATCGATGCCTGCTTTTGGCTCGATCAGGCCGAAATGCACGTTCAGGCCGTGTGCAAATGCAATCGCGGCTCCGTCACGGATGTTGTCATGGACGTACTTTTTGTAAGTCTCGGCCTGCAACTCGTCGGGCATTGTGAACATGATCAGGTCACACCATGCTGCGGCCTCGGCAATGCCCATGACCTTTAGGCCTTCGCCTTCGGCTTTCGCGGCAGAAGGAGAGCCTTCGCGAAGAGCAACGACAAGGTTCTTTGCGCCCGAGTCGCGGAGGTTCAATGCGTGTGCGTGCCCTTGCGAGCCATAGCCCAGAATGGCAACTTTCATGTCCTTGATCAGGTTCACATCGCAATCGCGGTCATAGTAAACGCGCATGGTATTTTCCTTTATGCGTTGAAGATTGACGAGGAAGATAACGATTTTTCGGCGATAGGGCTTTCAAATTTACGTCAATCTCTCTAGTTTTCAGATATATAATTCGTACATTTTACAGATATCGAAAAATTCATGCAAGTCACCGACATCGATCGCCGTCTTTTGCGGCACCTTTTGGCCGACCCCGATGCGCCTGTTGTCGTTCTGGCAGAGCGTGCGGGCGTTACGCCGGCCACAGCGACGCGCAGGTTCGACAAATTGCGACAGACCGGCATCTTGCGCGGGCAGGAGCGTATCATCCACTGGCCTGCGCTCGGGTTTGCGGTGCAGGTGTCCCTGCGGGTGACGCTGGACAAAACACAGCGCCGCGCCTTTGACGACTTTCTCGAGGCCGCGCGACAAGTTCCCGAAGTCATCGAGATCCAGACCTTTCTGGGGCGGGTCGATGTGCGGCTGTCGGTTCTGGCGCGTGACATGGCCCATTATCAAGAGGTGTACCGCGCGCGCATTCTGCGCCTGCCGCATATTTCCGATATCGAGGCATTGATGCATGTGGCGACCATCAAACAAGACGAGGCTTTGCCGCTATGACCGGACCGGGCACCTTGATCGACCTTGATGATATCGACCGTCAGATTGTGCGCGCGCTGGCGCATGATGCCACGCTGAGTGCGGGTGCTCTGGCGCGCCGGATCGGGTTGAGCCAGCCTGCGACGTGGCGGCGGGTGCGCCGGCTGGAGCAGGGGGGGGTGCTGGGGGGGCGCCGCATTCTGCTTGACCGTGACGCGCTTGGATTTGGCGTAACGGTATTTTTGGGTGTGAAGCTGGCGTTGAAGGGGCGGGTCAGCCTTGAGGATTTCGAGCGCGCCGTAAGCGCCATCCCGGAGGTGCAGGTCGTGGAGCATGTTCTGGGGCTTTATGATTACCGTCTGCGCGTCACGGCCCGCGACCTGCCTGACTTCGAGCGCGTTTTACGGCGGCGCGTGATGACCTTGCCGGGGGTCGGCGATGTGGAAGCGAACGTTCTTTTGTCCGAAGAGCGGCTTTTGGGGCCACTCGGGTAAGCCAATGATCCGGTGCCTGCGGCAATCGGGCGTGCGGCTGGCGGTGCTCACGTGGCAATCGTGTGGCAATCGTGTTGCAAACGGGGTTTGCTTCGGGTGCGATGCCGCCTAACTTAAGCGAAACACATTGCCCCGGAGGCCCTCCCAATGACAGCCCTGTTGCCTGATATCGACCCAGACGGACTTCTCGAGTTTTCCGTAGTCTTTACCGATCGTTCCCTCAATCACATGAGTGCGGCGTTCGGGGGGGTGATGCGCGACATCTCGAGCATTCTCAAAGAGGCTTATAACGCCGACGCTGTGGCGCTTGTGCCCGGTGGTGGAACCTACGGGATGGAGGCCGCCGCCCGTCAATTCGCTCTTGGCCAAAAGGTCATGGTGGTTCGCAACGGGTGGTTTTCGTATCGCTGGACCCAGATTTTCGAGGCTGGCAGCCTGCCAAGCGAAGAAATCGTGCTGAAAGCCCGTCGCCACGGCAATGCTGCAAGCGCCCCCTTTGCGCCGCCCGCTATCGAAGAGGTGACCGCGCAGATCCGCGCCGAGGCCCCCGCCGCAGTTTTCGCACCCCACGTGGAGACCAGCGCCGGCATGATCCTGCCTGACGACTATATCAAGCAGATGGCCGACGCGGTCCACGAGGTCGGCGGGTTGATGGTGCTCGATTGCATCGCCTCGGGCTGTGTGTGGATCGACATGAAGGCCTTGGGCGTCGATGTTCTGATCTCGGCTCCGCAAAAGGGCTGGTCGGCATCGCCGTCGGCCGGGCTTGTCATGCTGTCGGAGGCTGCCGTGGCGCGTACCAAAGCCACGCAATCCAACAGCTATTCTGTTGATCTGGGCAAGTGGTTGAGCATCATGGAGGCCTATGAAAAGGGCGGTCATGCCTATCACGCCACGATGCCAACCGATGCTTTGCGTGATTTCCGTGACACTTTGATCGAGACGCAGGCTTACGGGTTCGAACGTTTGAAGGCCGCGCAGTGGGAGCAGGGCGACCGGGTTCGGGCTGCGTTGGCGGCACGCGGTGTTACGTCGGTTGCAGCCGACGGCTTTGGCGCGCCGGGCGTTGTTGTGTGCTACACGGCTGATCCCGAAATCCAGTCGGGTCGCGCCTTTGCTGCACAAGGGGTGCAGATTGCGGCCGGTGTGCCGTTGATGATCGACGAGGGCCCCGAGTATTCGAGTTTCCGGCTCGGGCTGTTTGGCAAGGACAAGCTGATGGATGTTGATGCCAGTGTTGCCCGGTTGGAAAAGGTTCTCGACGCAGTTTTGTAACGTACGCTGGCCGATTTATAACGCAAGCTGTCTGGGCAGGGCGCAAACCGGAGTTTATTCCGGTGTGCCCTGCTTAAGCGATGCGGCGGATTGATTGAACAGGACCGCGTTGTTGTCTGCGCGGTGCTGGCCCTTGTTCTGGTTGGCCTTGTACAGGTTGATGGCGCGCTGGACGGCGGGGCGTTCCTTGATCCGGGCGCGCCAGGCCTGCACGTTCGGAAACGCGTCGAGGGATGCGCCCAGCGGCTTTGCTATGAACGCCCATGGAAAGGCGAGCATATCGGCGATGGAATATTGCTCCAGTATCCAGTCGCGCCCTTCCAGCCGCGCCTCGAGCACCCCGAGGTTGCGATCATATTCGCCCAAGTACCGTTTCAGGCCATACTCCTGCTGGTCTTTGGGGGCGTAGTTACGGAAATGGCTGAGTTGACCGCCCATGGGCCCTTGGTTGCCGACCTGCCAAAACAACCACTCGTTCAATTCCTTGCCCGCGCGCAGGTCGTTTGGTTCCGGGGTAAACCGGCCAGTCTTACCTGCTAGATATAGCAGGATCGCGCCGGATTCGAACACGCTTACGGGGCTGTCACCCCATCCGCGAGCGGGGGCATGATCGACGATTGCAGGGATTTTGGCATTTGGGCTGATTGACAGGAAGTCGGGCGCGAATTGCGCGCCCTTCGATATCTGCACAAGGTGGGTGTGATAGGTCAGCCCGCATTCCTCTAGCATGATTGCAACTTTCCAGCCGTTCGGGGTGGGGGCGAAATAAAGGTCGATCATTGCGCGAAATCCTGTGGTCCGGTGGCAACGCCCTGCGCAATCAATTCGGCAATAGCCTCGGGGCAATAGCCAACCTCTGCCAGAATGGTTTCGGTGTCCTCGCCCAGACGCCGCGCAGGGCGTGGCGGGTCGGTCGGTGTTGTCGAAAAGCGGGCCGGCGGGTGTGCCTGTCGCAGGCGCCCGGCCTGTGGATGATCGGTTTCGATGACTGCGCCGTTTGCCATGACTTGCGGATGGGCATACATTTGCGCCCGCGTCAGCACCGGCGCGCAAGGTACGTCATGTGCCCCCAGCCGTGTCATCCAGTTTTGCGTCGTGTCCGTCAAAAGCACTTCTTGTGTAAGCTCCAACCGCGCGGGCTTGTTGATCTCGCGCAGTGCGACGGTTGAAAATCGTGGATCGGCCAGCCAGTCGGGGCGACCCACAGCCGCTGAAAGGCCCTTCCATGTGGCGTCAGTGTGGGCTGAAACGGCCATGAAGCTGTCGGCCACTTCATAAATCAGCTCAACAAAGCTTTGGGATGTGGCGCCGTCGTTTTCTGCGACCTCGTCGCCGACAAAGGTGTAACCGGCCATGTCGGAACTCCATAAAAACGCGACAACAGTGTCCAACATCGAGAGCCGCAAATGCGTGCCCTCGCCTGAACGCTCGCGGGCGAACAAGGCGGCTGTTATCGCCTGACTGGCCTGTATCGCGGTTACCTTGTCGGGAAGGATCGTTCTGATCAGCCGTGGTCGGGCCTGATCGGCGCCGCCCTGCACACTGGCAAGCCCCGACAGCGCCTGAATAAGCGGGTCATAGACGGGTTTGCGGGCCA
>JBLHUT010000153.1:0-8617 GCA_047629975.1 Paracoccaceae bacterium | reverse complement strand
ACCGGCCTTGTGGGGGGGGTGATCGTGGGCAGTGCCATAATGGCGTTGATCTTCAAGGAATTCCGGTTCGAAAGCTTCGAGGCCCCTGCGCAAACCGGCCGCTACCTGACCGGTGCGGTCATGATGGGCACCGGTGGTGTTCTGGCCGGCGGGTGCAGCGTGGGCGCAGGTCTGGCCGGAGTGCCGACGCTGGGTGCCTCTGCGCTGTTGGCGATTGCGGCGATTGCGACTGGTGCATTGGTTGCTCAAGCGGTCTTGTCTGCAAAGACGCCGCACGGCGCGGTCGTTCCGGCAGAATAGACCAGAATGCACTTTGTTATCGGCATTACACAAGACGCCCGCATTCGAATGGATTGCGGGCGTTTTGCACAGGCCCGGTCCCACTGCGGCCCGTCCCACAGACGAGCCTCTTGTTTTTCGGTGCCCGAAAACCCAGACTAGAGAGAATCCGGCCTGAAAACAGGAAGCGCAATGCCCCCTCTGACACATTTTCATGCCGCAGCATGTCATTGCGGCGCAGTTCAATTTCGCGTCCGCCTAGCTGACGGCTTTGATACTGCGCGCAGGTGTTCATGCTCTTATTGCGAAATGCGCGGGGCCATCGCGGTTTCGGCCCCGCTGGACGGGATCGAGATCGTTGAGGGTGCGGAATATCTGACGCTTTACCAATTCAATACCCGAACGGCGAAGCATTATTTTTGTCGGATATGCGGGATTTACACCCACCATCAGCGCCGCTCGAACCCGAATGAATACGGCGTAAACGTGGCCTGCTTCACGGGGGTCAGCCCGTTCGACTTTGCGCAGGTCGAGGTCGTGGACGGGGTGAACCATCCGTCAGATGGGCCGCGCAAGTCCGGAACATCCGGTGTTCTTCGCTTTGAAAAGACCTAGCAGACGCCGCAACGTCGCGTTGGCCATTGACCCGCGCGCCCGGTCTATTCAATCTTGCGATGGATGCGGCGGATCACAGCCCAGACAAGCAACAAAACAACCGGTGTCGAAATCCCCGTAAGCCACAGTTTCGACATCCCCACCAGATCGCTGACAGGTCCCAGCGTGTACACCACCAGATTGACGGCGTAATAACTGATCGCGACCACCGACAGCCCCTCGACGGTCTTTTGCAGGCGCAATTGCAGGTCGGCCCGCTGGTCCATGCTCGCCAGCAGTTTCTGGTTCTGGCTCTGACGTTCCACATCCACGCGCGTCCGCAACAGGTCGCCCGCGCGGATCGCCCGTTCGGCCATGGCGCGCAACCGCTCCTCGGTGCTTTTGACCGTGCGCATGGCGGGATCGAACCGGCGGGTCATGAATTCTTCAAAGGTTTGCCGCCCCTCGAAACGGCTTTCGCGCAACGCCGCCACCCGTTGCACCACAAGCGCCTCGTATGCTCCGGTCGCCCCGAAACGGAAGGTCGCTCCTGCCATCAGGTTCTCAAGCTCTGCCGAAATCGACAAAAGCTTTTCAAGGCTCTCTTCGGGGCGCCCCAGCTTGGCCGTCATCTGGCCCACAAGCGTGCTCAGATGAGCGTCGATATCGCCCATCTGCCGCGACAGGCCCCGCGCGCGCGGCAGACCCAGCATCGACATGCTTTTGTAGGTTTCGATCTCGGCCAGACGCTGCACGATACGGCCCAACCGCCGCTCGCCGGTTTGCGCAGAGGCGACAACCGCGAACCGCATGTGCCCCGCGCTGTCGATCCGGAAATCGCCCGCGATAATCGCAGAGCCATCCAGAACGGAACTCAGCGCAAGGCTCTCGGAGACAAAGTATGTCTCGAGCCGCGAGGCCACATCTGCCTTTGTTTCGCTCGCGTCCATCTGCTCGACACGGATCAACGCCGAGGTCATCCGCACCCCCGGCGCCTCGGCAAGCCAGTCCTCGGGAAAGACATCGAATGTGGCAGGGTCAAAGGCACGTGCCGCGACCCCGTCGGAAAATATCGTGTAGGTCGAGAATTCGGTATGACATTCCCATTTGATCCGGTGCCGCCCCAGATCACCGAAGAAATGCGTCGCCCCCGGTTTTGGATGGCTGGCGCCGAACCTGTCGAGCAAGGACAACAAATGCGCCCGGTCCGCAGACCGGTCGCGGTTCACCGCATCCTCCGGTTTTTTGATCGCCAGATACACGGCATGACACGGCACGTTCAGCGTGGGGAACGGGCGGGCATGCAATTCGTTTGCCAGATCATAGCGTTGGGAATGATCGCGAAGGGCGCGATTCCGATTTTGTTCTTCCATGGTCTCTGGATACGGCGCAGATGACAATCTGTAAACGGTTAAACACCTGACAACTAGACATCTTTCGGCACACAATTGCACACAACCGCCAAATCCGCCGCACGCCTCGGCCTTCGAAAAACGCCTTTGCCCAAATTTCCGTTTGCTTATCGCCGTTTGATCGCCAATCTGGCAAAAACGCCAATAGGAGCAGCGGAATGAAGGTAGGATTTATCGGGTTGGGCAATGTGGGCGGCAAACTGGCCGGCAGCCTGCTGCGCAACGGGTTTGATGTGACGGTGCGCGATCTGGACGCGGCCGCCGCCGCCCCGTTTCTGGAGCGCGGTGCCCATTGGGCCGACAGCCCGGCACAGATGGCGCGCGATTGCGATCTGGTGATCACCTGCCTGCCAAGCCCTGCGGCCTGCTCCGCGGTGGTCGAGGGGCCGGAGGGTCTGTTGGAGGGGCTGGGCGCCGGCAAGATCTGGGCAGAGATGTCGACAACAGACGCAACAGAAGTCAAGCGACTGGCCGACAAGGTTCGCGCGACGGGCGCCGCTCCGGTCGATTGTCCGGTGTCAGGCGGGTGTCACCGTGCCGACACCGGCAACATCAGTATCTTTGCCGGCTGCGACAGGGCCACGTTCGAGCGGCTGCTGCCCGTGCTCACCCGCCTTGGGCGGCGCGTTCTGCACACTGGCGATGTGGGCACGGCGTCGGTTCTGAAGGTCATGACCAACTACCTCGCGACGGTGAACCTGATCAGTGTCTGCGAGGCGCTTACGACGGCCAAGGCCGCCGGAATGGACCTGAACACAACCTACGAGGCAATCCGGATTTCATCAGGCACCTCGTTTGTGCATGAAACCGAAGGACAGATCATCCTGAATGGCAGTCGTGACATCAGCTTTACGATGGATCTGGTAAACAAGGACATCGGCCTGTTCCAGAAAATCGCCGACGATCACGGGGTGCCGCTTGAAATCTCGCCGTTGATCAACCGCATTTTTCAGGACGGCGAGGCGCGGTTCGGCGGGCGCGAATTCTCACCCAATATCATCAAGCGGCTTGAAGAGGCGACCGGGCTGGATGTTCGCGCGCCGGGCTTTCCTGCGCAGATGGTCGATGACGAGCCCGAAGAAAAGGGCTACGAGGTCGTTCCACCGCGCTAGCCCTTTTAGACAAGGCGCCGCAAGTCCCTCACAACAGGCCCCAGATACGTGCATGACCACAACTATTTTGTTCAACAAGCCCTTTGACGTGCTGTCACAATTTACCGACGCAGGCACCCAAGGGTCCAGGGCACGCACTCTTTCAGAGTTTATCGATGTGCCCGGCGTTTATGCCGCCGGGCGGCTTGACCGTGACAGCGAG
Source organism: Paracoccaceae bacterium (assembly GCA_047629975.1). Lineage (GTDB taxonomy): Bacteria > Pseudomonadota > Alphaproteobacteria > Rhodobacterales > Rhodobacteraceae > JBLHUT01. The sequence goes on along the minus strand of JBLHUT010000153.1, from coordinate 5,018 downwards.
GGGCTTTTGGTGCTGACCGATGATGGCAAACTGCAAAATCGCATCACCAACCCAAAGCGCAAAATGACCAAGTCCTATTGGGTGCAGGTCGAGGGCACGATCTCGGATGTGGCCCTGCAGACGCTTTGCGACGGTGTTCTGCTCAAGGACGGCGCAACCTTGCCGGCACTGGCCCACCGGATCGCCGAACCTCAGGTCTGGCCACGCACGCCGCCTGTCAGGTTCCGCAAAAGCGTGCCCGACTGCTGGATAGAAATCACGCTGAGCGAGGGGCGCAACCGGCAGGTGCGCCGGATGACGGCGGCCGTGGGCTACCCGACGTTGCGGTTGATCCGCAACCGGATCGGTGCATGGACGCTGGACGGGATCGCCTCGGGAGCGTGGCGAAAGGCATAGTGTCGGACGACCTGAATGAACCGGTCCGGTGTCACCCCCACAGGACCGGCAAACTTTCGATCGCAAGCATTGAGCCGATCACAACAGCCAGCCCGCCGATCAACAGCGAGGTCGCCGTTTTCAACCACCCCGTGCTGCGCTGGATGTAATCCAGCGGATAGGCAACGATGACCGTCAGAAACGTCATCCCGAAGGTTGTTCCAAGGCCAAATACCGCGAAATACAACATTGCCTGCCCAAGGCTCGGGGCTGCCAGCACCGCCAGAACCATCAAACCCGCCGATCCGGCCGCACCGTGCAAGACACCCAAGCCCATCGTCGCAAAGTGACCGCGTCGATGCTTGTGGTCATGACGCGACACATCATGGGGTGCAGTCTCTCCGGCATGGCTGTGGGCGTGCAAATGGCGGCTGCCATCATGCTCGTGGACATGAAGATGTACCTTGTCGCGCCGCAACTTCCACAGCACCCGCAGCCCGAGCAAGACGATCATCACCCCGACTGCCAGCTCCAGCCCCGCCTCGACGCGCCCGGAAATGCTCAGCCCCAGCAAAAGCGCCACCGAACACACCAGAAACAGCGACAGCGTATGCCCCAGCCCCCAGAACGCGCCACGCATCATCAGCGTCTTGCGGCTTGCCTTCTGGGTCATCATCGTCGTGACCGCCGCAAGGTGATCCCCTTCAAGCGCGTGCGCCATCCCGATCGCGAAACCCAACAGCAGAAACGACCAGAATCCGCCCCCTGACATCTGAACCGGAAGATCCCCCGCATGGGCCATGCCCGCAAACATCACCCCCCCGAGCATCAAGGCCAGCCGACCCGAATATCGCCACACTTTGCGGCTGCGCGTTCCAGCGGCCTCAAACAGGGGCAATTGCGTTGGGTGGCGCGGCAAATCGGCGGGCGACGTTGCACACCGGCCTGCAAACGCGCCAGCAATCGGTTCCAGTAAGGCGTCGGGCATAGCCACTCCTTGATCTCACAGTTTTGGTCATGCCGCATCTGTGCGGACGTTTTCGTCTTTGATCGCTACCTGTGTTTTGAGGCGGGCGATAGATGCGACGCACGAAATCCTTCAATATGGCTGCGCATGAGCCGCCGCCCCCACCGAAATGACGTTTTATAGAGCACAAAACCCGAAAGCGGGCGCGGCACCCACCAGAAACGATATGGCAAGGCCCATGCCGCTTGCGCAAAAAAGCAAAACCGCCGACACCAGACGTGCTCTACCAAGCCCGAACCAACAACCTTGTGCCACAAAGGTTCTGGGCCATGCACATGCAGCATTTCCGCCATGCGACACCCCTCAGGGCATTGATCATGAACGATACCTGTCTATGTTGCAGTGCAGCAATAACGAAAGGCGTTCCGACATGAATACAACCCTTCACCACTCCACTGGCCAGACCTTTTCGCTGAACTTTTCCGCGCTCAAGGATGCCCTGCGCGATCCGCTTGGTATTGCGTCAGGCCTGCGGGCGCACCGCGTTTATACCCATCTGTCCGCTTTGTCCGACACCCAACTGGCCGCACAGGGGATCACGCGGTCAGATATCAGCCAGATTGCCGTCGCTGCTATGAATATCCGCTAGACGGACCTAGGCAGGGATCCTTGGCGCGCGCATCGTGTCAGGGTTTTGCGCCTGCGGGATGCGGACACGCGCATCGGATATCACACAGCGCCTGTCACCGTGTACCGCAGCATCGCAAGTCCGGGCATGGCGACCCCGGCATTGCGTGTCGGAAAACCCCGCCTTCTGCGCCTCACTTGCGAAAAAGTGGCGCCCTCATGACAATAAAACCGCCGGCGTCTCTGGCAAGCGGGCGCATTTCCATCTGGCACCCGACCCAATTCAAAATTGCCTCAACTTGATAATGAAAAAATTGAATTTGCGTCACGCTCCCAAGCATGGCAGAGGGCAGGCTTGAAAGTATAAGGCTTTGCGCGATGACACAATCGATCAACCCCCTCGTTCACCTGCTGGCGACCCGTCCGTGGCTGTTGGCTGACGGGGCGACCGGCACGACGTTGTTCAATATGGGGCTTCAGGCCGGCGACGCGCCAGAGCTGTGGAACGTGGATCACCCCGACCGGATTGCCGCGCTTTATCGTGGGCCGGTCGAGGCGGGCAGCGACCTGTTCCTGACCAACACGTTCGGCGGCACGGCCGCACGGCTGAAACTGCATAATGCCCAGTCACGAGTACGTGAATTGAACCGGATCGGTGCAGAGATCGGCCGCGAAGTTGCCGACACGGCTGGGCGTACTGTCGTCGTGGCCGGATCGATGGGTCCGACCGGCGAGATCATGACACCGATGGGCAGCCTGACCCACCAGATCGCAGTCGAGATGTTCCATGAACAGGCCGAAGGGCTAAAGGCGGGCGGCGCGGATGTGCTGTGGGTCGAAACCATTTCAGCCGCCGAAGAGTTGAGTGCGGCCGCGGAAGCCGCCGCCTTGGCGGGCATGCCGTGGTGCTGCACCATGAGCTTTGATACCGCAGGGCGCACGATGATGGGCCTGACCTCGGCGGGGATGGTATCTGTCGTGTCCAAAATGGCGCATAAGCCATTGGCGTTCGGGGCAAATTGTGGTGTTGGCGCGTCCGACCTGCTGCGCACCGTGCTGGGCTTTGCCGCGCAGGGGCCCGAGCTTCCTGTTATTGCCAAAGGCAACGCAGGTATTCCCAAGTATCACGACGGGCATATCCATTATGATGGCACGCCCGAGTTAATGGCCGACTATGCGTGCTATGCCCGCGACGCTGGTGCCACGATTATCGGCGGCTGTTGTGGCACAACGCCCGATCACCTGCGCCACATGCGCAGCGCCCTTGAAACGCGCGCCCCCGGCACACGCCCGACACTGGAAGCAATCACACAAGGCATCGGTGGCTTCTCATCGGCCCAAGACGGCACCGAAGCCGTCAGCAATGCCCCCGAGCGCGTACGACGTCGCAAGCGCGACTAGCCTGCCGCACCTGTACGATAAACCGTCATGACCGTGCCTTTCGGTCGCAGATCGACCAGCGGAAGTCGGAAAACGGCGTTCTAGCGTCGCACAGTTGCACTACACGAAAAGAAGGCCCGCAAACGGAGAGCGCAATGTCTGACCAAGACGACGAAATCATTCTGTCCGAACTAAGTGATGAAGAGCTTGTTCTTCAGATGCATGACGACCTTTACGACGGTCTCAAGGAAGAGATCGAAGAAAGTGTCGATATCCTGCTCTCGCGGGGCTGGACGCCTTACAAGGTGCTGACCGAGGCGCTTGTGTCGGGTATGACGATTGTCGGCAATGACTTTCGCGACGGCATTTTGTTCGTCCCCGAGGTTCTGCTGGCCGCAAATGCAATGAAGGGTGGCATGTTCATCCTCAAGCCCTTGTTGGCCGAAACCGGTGCACCGCGCATGGGCAAAATGGTGATCGGCACTGTCAAAGGCGACATCCACGACATCGGCAAGAACCTTGTGTCGATGATGATGGAGGGGGCCGGTTTTGAAGTTGTCGATCTGGGCATCAACAATGCCGTCGATAAATACCTCGCCGCTCTTGAAGCTGAAGATGCCGATATCCTTGGCATGTCCGCGCTTTTGACGACCACGATGCCGTACATGAAGGTCGTGATCGACACGCTGATCGAAAAAGGTATGCGCGACAATTACACGATCCTTGTCGGGGGTGCCCCGCTGAACGAAGAGTTCGGCCGTGCGATCGGCGCGGATGCCTATTGCCGCGATGCGGCGGTGGCCGTCGAAACCGCAAAGAAATACATGCTGCGCAAGCACAACCAAATGGCTGCAAGCTAGGTCTGGCGATGCATTTTTTGTGATCTGCGCGACGAAAATCTTTTCCTCGCGCAGGTCACTCGCCTGATTTCGGTGGCAGTGGCGTGTCTCGCTGCCCCGTGCCATCGGTGCATAACAAAAGGGATCGCCCCATGGCCCTGCCCGGTGACGAGGCTTTGACCAACGAAACCCTGACTGTCCAGAACACAGGCACTGTTCTTTTGGTGGCGTGTGGTGCGCTGGCGCGTGAAATTCTGGACCTGAAGGCTGCGAACGGTTGGAGCCATCTTGCGCTGACCTGCCTGCCCGCCATCCTGCACAATCACCCCGAGCGGATTTGCGATGCGGTGACCAAGGTGGTCGAAGAAAACCGCCTCTGCTACAACAAGATATTTGTGGTCTATGCTGATTGTGGCACCGGTGGCCTCCTTCAGGCGACTTGCGCAAAACTTGGCGTCGATATGGTCGCCGGCCCCCATTGCTACAGCTTTTTCGAGGGCAACGACGCTTTTGCGCAAAACGATGAAATCTCTGCGTTTTACCTGACCGATTTTCTGGTCCGGCAGTTTGACGCCTTTGTGTGGCGGCCGCTTGGCCTTGATCGGCATCCGCAATTGCGCGACATGTACTTCGCCCATTACACAAAACTGGTCTATCAGGCGCAAACCCGTGACCCCGAACTGGTAACATTGGCACAGGCACATGCGGCGCGGCTGTCCCTTGCGTTCGAATATCGCTTTACCGGATACGGTGATCTTGAGACGACGTTGGCGCACCAAACCCCCTGACGCAGTTTTGCGTCAGTCGTTTGTGCCGGCTTCTGGTTTATG
>JBLHUT010000152.1:0-8682 GCA_047629975.1 Paracoccaceae bacterium | reverse complement strand
ACATGCCATTTGCCATCTGGTCTGTCGCGCATCTTCCCCCAAGCGACACAGGCCAAATTGACAACATGAACAAACCGGTGCCAAGCGGTTTCCATCGTTCAGGGTCATGGCTGGTCTGTCAGGAAGCCTTTCAAGATAGCGTTGAACAAATCCTGCTTTTCCAAATGTGATGCATGGGCACAGCCCGGAATGACCGCCAGATGTGCACCCTTAACGGATTGCCACAACTGTGCGGTCTGGCTCCACGGATAGGTCCGGTCGTGGTCGCCCCAAACAATCAGCGATTTGACGTCAATGCGCGCAAGGTCATCCGTGCCACTCCAGCCGTTCATCGCATCCAGGCCCGCAAGGATCGCGTCAACGCGACACAATCCGGCAATCGCGGCACATGCTTCATAGGCTGCGGCGTGCTCCCGCTCCAGAAACCACGTGGCAGCAATGCGCCGTGCCGTCGCCATTGGCCCTTCGGCGCTGGCACGGCTTTTCGAGGTGGCGATCGTCTCGAACCGACCGGGCAAGACACCCGATGCGCCTGTCCCGTAAAGTACCAGACGATCAATGCGCACAGGTGCACGCGCAACCATTTCCTGTGCAATCATCCCACCCATAGAGTGCCCAACAAGGTGGAATTTGTGAATTCCCCGCTTGGTAAGTTCCTCCAGTGCCCAATCTGCAAATTCCGGAATACCGGCGACGGCATCCATATGCGCGTTTTTGCCAAATCCGGGCAGGTCCAGAGCGATGATGTCGAATTCGGCAAGCGCCTGAACCTGCCCTTGCCATTGTGCGCTGCCCCCCATCAAGCCGTGGACAAAAACAACAGGCGTCATTTGCGCCCGCCTTGCACGATACGGTCAAGGATCATTGCGCAGAACAGGATCGCAAAGCCGGCCAGTATCCCCTGCCCCACATTTGCGTATTGCAATGCTTCCAGAACATCTTCGCCAAGGCCCTTTGCCCCGATCAACGACGCAACCACAACCATCGCAAGAGACAGCATGATCGTCTGGTTGATCCCTGCCCGAATGGACGGGCCAGCCAGCGGCAAGTCGACCCGGGTCAGCAAATACCACTTGGTCGCGCCAAAGCTGATTGCGGCCTCGCGGACGCTATCGGGCACGCCCCTAAGGCCGAGCACAGTCAGGCGCACCACGGGTGTACCGCCAAAGATCATCGTGGTGACAACAGCAGCAGGCTTGCCTGTACCAAAAAAGGCGATGACCGGGATCATGAAAACAAACGCAGGCATCGTTTGCATAAAATCCATAATCGGCTGGATGGTCTTGTAAAACCGCGGGCGTCGTGCGGCGAACATGCCCAGAGGAATGCCGATAAGGATCGACAGACACGCAGCAGTTCCCAGCAGGGCCAAGGTCGTCATGGCCTTTTCCCAAAACCCCAGCAAGCCCATATAGGCCAGAAACGCGCTTGAATAGATGGCCATGCGCACGCCCGCGGTGAGCCACGTCAACAAGACAATAAGCGAGGCAATCACGATCCACGGCGTGCTGACAAAAACGATCTCAAGCGCATCCAGAACCAAACGGATGAAATAGGTGATTGCATCGAACAGGACCTCTCCGTTGAGCACGGCCCAATTGAAAAAGGCTTCGACGCGGTCGATGCTTCCAAGCCGGATATCGGGATCGGTCGGAAAATCCGACAACAGCGAAAAGCGACCCGGAAAAGAGTAATGCATCATCGCCGCAAAGGCGATCAACGCCATGAAAATCGCACTGAAAACGATCTGCCCGACGGGCAATGCGGAACGGACGGTGCTGTCGCTCATCCAATCCGAAAAGCGCGCCTCCAAGGCCGAGTTCGCCACAATCGCCTGCACAATTTTCACCGAAACCAAAAGCACCAGTCCTGTAAGGGCAATCGTGGGGCCGGTCGCGGCAAGCGCATCGGCTTCGGCGCGGATGCCCCCGATATTTGCCTCGAGGCTATCAACCGTTCGTTGAAAGGCATCGGCACGGTCGGAATTGTTCTCGATGGCTGCGGCAAGTTGTTGCCGGCGTAGCGCCAGCGTGCCCTCGATAGACGCGATGCGCTCCATCGCGGCGGCCCCGAGATCGCCGAAAAGTCCACGCGAAATCTGCACCAAGGCCAGCGTCTCAATGATAAGGAACGGCAAAGCCCAGTTCCAAAGCCCCCGCGCACCAAACCAGACAGGGCCAAAAAGACCTGCGAGACTATTCAGCGTCGGCGTAAATGCCGAGGATGCGCCAATCTTGTCGAACATCCGGATATAATAATCGGGACTGGTGCGCACGAATGTCCGGATATTCTCGCGTCGCTCCTGTGCATACGCTTTTGCCGCGTCGCTTTCAGTATCTTCAAGCGGGTTAATGCCCAGATCTTGTGCTGTATCGCTCATGAGACTTCGGTTCCTTCAATCACAGTGCGCAACAGGTCGGCGCGGGTAATGACGCCTGTATCTTTTCCGTTCGTCTGGACGACAATGGGATTGTCATTGTCAATTGCCAGAGTGATCAGCGTGCTCAGGGTCTCGCCTGCATCCACGCGCGGCGACGCCGCAGCCATGGGTCCGTGTGCTTTGATATGCGCGTCGATTGGCTGCATCACCGCGTGGGCATGCACCACTTTCAACCGCGAGATGCCTGCAACAAAGTCGGCTACATAATCGTCGGCAGGCTCCATCACGATGTCCTCGGCGGTGCCCATCTGCACCACCTTCCCGTCCCGCATGATCGCAATCCGGTCGCCGATGCGCACCGCTTCGTCCAGATCATGAGTGATGAAAATGGTGGTTTTCTTCAGAATTTTGCTCAGCCGGATAAATTCGTCCTGCAACTGCCGGCGAATGAGCGGATCAAGCGCCGAAAACGGCTCGTCCATCAGCAAAACATCAGGGTTGGCAGCAAGCGCGCGTGCCAGTCCGACACGTTGCTGCATGCCCCCCGACAATTCGTGGGCAAATTTGGCGCCCCAGGCACCAAGATCAACAATGTCCAGAATGGCGGCCGCCTGACGCATGCGTTCATTTTTGGGAACCTTGCGGATTTCCAAGGGCATCGCCACATTGTCGAGCACCGAGCGATGCGGCATCAGCGCGAAATTCTGAAAGACCATTCCGATCTTTTGATTGCGGAATTTCTGCAACTCGCGCGCGCCCAGGGCCATCACGTCGGTGCCCTCAATTTCGATTCTGCCCGAAGTTGGCTCCAAAAGGCGGTTAAAATGGCGCACCAGCGTGGATTTACCGCTGCCCGACAATCCCATGATGCAAAATATTTCGCCCCGTTTAACCGACAGGCTGACATCGGCCACGCCCACAACGGCGTTGTATTCCGCCAGCACCTGGGACTTTGTCAGCCCGCGCTCGCGCACCGCCTGAAGCGCCTCTTTGCTCCGGTTGCCAAAAATCTTCCAGACATTGGAAATTTCAACGACAGTCTCATTTTCCATGACGCGTCTTTCTTGCTGAAAACGGGGAAGGTCTTGGGTTTTGGGCTGCGGCACCGGGGCGCCCCGGAACCGCAGATAGTCAAGTCAGATCTGACTTAAAGGCCAAGCATCGCGTCGACGCGATCGGAGTTTGCCGCAATCCATGCTTTCGCAGCATCGGCCGGCTCCACGCCATTGGCGCTGATTTCGAACGCCAGACCGGACACGTCATCCGCCGTCAGCGAGAAATTGGCAAAGAACTCGGCAATCGCCGGCGAGCGCTCTCCGAGGGAGTTGGACCAGGCGATCTGTACGTCCTTGAGTGCATCCTTGGTCGCGACAGAGGATTTTTCGTACCAATCCGCATCATCCGACGGCTGGATCATCGTGTACTTTGCCGGATCGAATGTCGGCTCTGTCAACATCTCTACGTCAAACATGAACCACACCGCATGAGGCTTGTAGCAATAAAAGGCATAGCCCTCGCCCTTGGCGATGCTGTCCTTGATACGCGCGGTTTTCACAGCCTCTTCGGTACGCACAGGCTCGATGAAGTCCAGCAAGCCGTAATCACGGGTCTTGACCTCGTTGACGTTGGCAGAGGCCCAGCCCGGCGCTCCGATCCACATCTCGCCCTTGCCATTGCCATCGCTGTCCATCAATGCGGCCACGTCGGGGCGACCAAGATCGGTAATGTCGGTGATGTTGTTGGCGGTTCCGAAATCTTTGGTCACGCAGAAGCCCTGATTTCCCTCATAGGCATTGGAGGACAATGTAACTGTGCCCGCCTCATCGACATATTTCTGGGTGAAGCTTTGCTGGTTGGGCAGCCAGACATCGGGGTGCACGTCGATATCGCCCTTGCCTTGGTCCATTGCCTGAAAAATCGTGGCATTGTTGCCAGGTACGTATTCGACCTGACCGCCGATGCGCGAGGTCACGATCTCGCCCAGGACATGTCCGATCGCTTGCGCGCCGGTCCATGATGGCAGGCCGATCTTGACCTGCTCCGATGCCAGCACTGGCAGTGCAAAAAGGCTGACCGCTGCCGCAAGTCCCAGTGTATTCAATTTCGTTTTCATGTCGTTCTCCACAGTTGGATCGCGCCGTATATCTGGCGTCATTTTGGTGTTCGGATCGTTGTCCGTCCTGGGGCCCGTTTGACACGGCCCGTTCGGAACCGTGTCAGGCGCAACCTGACATCGCACAGACAATCGATCCCTGTGAAACGACTAGAACACGAAAAATTCAAAGCGCAAATTCCAACATTTCATCAAACTATTCGCATTTCGCATAATATGATTTAAGCTCACCTCTAATCCTTATCTCAAGCAAAGGAGAGGCCCTTGGATCTGAACTGGCTTCGCGATTTTGAATGTCTCGCCCGGACCCTGAACTTCACCCGAGCCGCAGCCGAGCGCAACATCACGCAATCCGCATTCAGTCGTAGGATCAAAGGGTTGGAGAATTGGATTGGCGTGCCATTGGTGAACCGTGCCCAGTATCCTGTTTTGTTGACCGACGCTGGTACGCAATTTTTACCCATTGCTCTTGGGGCAGTTTCGCAACTGACGGAGGCGCGCCAAATCATCCGTGATGCGCACCGGGGCGACCGCCGTTTTCTTCGTTTTTCCGCCCTACACACAATTTCGGTTAATTTTTTGGCACTTCGCATAGATGAGTTGCAGGACCAAATCCCTGACTTGCACACACGTGTTGTGTCGGATTCTCTGAGCACCTGTTGCGAATTGCTGGTCGAGAATGCGGTAGACATCATGTTGTGCTATTATCATCAATCTGTCTCTCCGCGCATCGACGGGACGGCATTCGTGCGCAAGGATTTGTTGACCGACCGGTTGATCCCTGTTGCTGCGGCTGGTCCTGCGCAGGCCAATGGCTGGGAACTGTCGCGCACTTCGGGGCCAGCAATGCCTTACCTTGCCTATGAGCCGTCGACCTTTCTTGGGATGGTGGTTGACAGCACTCTGGAGGGCAAACCACTGCACGCCGAAACGATCTATGTTGACGGGCTCGTCGAGACGATCAAGCGCAGGGTTTTGAAGGGCAGCGGGTTTGCGTGGATGCCGCAAACGGCTGTGTCCGACGAGCTTGCCAACGGGTCATTGGTGCAGATTGCAGACGACACATGGACAGCACGCCTGACGATTGCGGCTCTTGCCAATCCGGCCACCTTCGATCCTGTTGCGCAAGAGGTGTGGGCGAAATTATAGTTTTCGGGTTATGGCGCGGTTGAAAAGTCGACGATTGCCTGCGCCAGCAGGTCCACGGTATCCACGGCCTTTGCCCCCGGCGCGACACTGTCCGCGATCAGTGAAAACTCCGAACAGGCGATGAATTGCAGGTCCGCACCAGCGGTGACAAGTTCGGCCGACGCCTGCAACAGCGCACTGCGCGCCGCCTCAGTAGAGCCATGCGCCTTGATCAGTTTGATCGCTTCCAGCATTGCGTCGTCACTGTGCGGCCAGATCACCGATATGCCATGCACATCAAGCGCGCGTTCAAACAATCCGGTATAGCGCACGGCTGGCGAAGCCAGCACACCGACACATCCCTCGGCGCCAATGCGACGCACGGCATGGTTTGCTGCCAGATCAATCATGTTTAGAAGCGGAATTTCCACCGCGCCGGTTATCGCGCCGGCATAATGGTGCGCCGTGTTGCACGGCATCGCAAGTGCTGCACACCCCGCATCCTGCAACCGCCTTGCCATTGTGGCAAGGGTCGGTCCCGGATCAATGCCTGTACGCTCGATCAGATGTGCAATGCGTGACGGTACTTGCGGGTTCATGTCGATCAGCAAGGGAATGTGGTCACTGTCATCACGCGCAGGCACTGCATCCATCACCTTGCGTTGCAGCAAGATGGTCGCCTCGGGCCCCATACCGCCGAGTATGCCGATGGTACGGGGCACGCGCATATCTTACAGGGTCACCCAGTTGGCGCTGTGATCAAAGGCAAAGTCATAGCCGCCCAGAGCCGCCGCACCACCTGTGTGCAAAAAGACCACACGCTCGTCTTTGAACGCGCCCTTGCGCGCCAGATCGATCAAGCCGGCAGCCCCTTTGGCAGAATAGCAAGGGTCAAGCAGGATCCCCTCCAGTTCGGCAAACATCTTGATTGCGTCGATGCCGCTTTTGGTCGGCAGGCCGTATCCCTCGCCCACGTAATCCGTGTTCGCCATCACGTCTTCCCGTTTCACGACGCCTGCACATCCCAGCTTTTCCGCCGTTCTGCACGCAAGGTCATAAACCATCTGCTCTTGCTTGGGCTGCGGAGCACGTGTGCCGATGCCCAAAATTGGAATTTGCGCATTCATCGCGCACATGCCCGTGACCAGACCGGCCTGTGTGCCCGACGAGCCGGTCGCATGGACCAGACGATCGATTTTCATGCCCATGTCATTGATCTGCGCCAACAACTCGAACGCTGCATTCACATACCCAAGCGCACCGGTCGGGTTGGAGCCGCCACCGGGAATGACATAAACTTTGTGGCCCTTGGCGCGCATCTTTTCTGCGGCCTGCTCCATCTCGCCGGGCATGTCGTGTCCGGCCGGGAATTTCTGGGTCGTGGCACCGTGCAAATGGTCCAGCAACACGTTGCCGTTCGTGTTGTAGTTGCCATCCTGATAGCCGGTACGGTCTTCGAGAAGGATGTGGCACTTGAGGCCGAGCTTTGCAGCAAAAGCAGCCGTCTGGCGGCCATGGTTCGTTTGTGTGGCCCCTTGGGTCATCACCATATCCGCGCCTTGCTCGATGGCTTCGGCCATCAGGAACTCAAGCTTGCGGGTCTTGTTGCCGCCTGTTGACATGCCGGTGCAGTCGTCACGCTTGATCCACAGCTCGACACCCAGCTCTTTTGACAATCTCTCCATTGGCTCAAGGGGTGTTGAAAGGTGGGCGAGGTGAACGCGTGGGAAGCGGGCGAGGTGCACAATGGAACTCCTTTATGTGTTGAAGGTAACTTAAACGTATACTTGCCCCGTTCCTAATGCGAATATTGCCTCCTAACTTGCAATAACTGCAACTCGTGACCTTTCAAAAGGATCTGACGCCGATGCGACTTGAATGGATTGACGATATTCTGGCGGTTCTTGACTGCGGCTCGCTTGCGCAGGCTGCGGAAAAGCGGATGTTGACGCAATCTGCATTCACGCGGCGGGTGCGCACCATCGAGGACAGCATCGGAACCACGCTGTTCGACCGCCGCCGCAAGCCGGTGTTGTTGATGTCGGGTGTTCAGGCACTCGAACCTGAATTGCGCGAGGTCAGCGCGCAATTGCACAAGCTGCGCCATTCGCTGAAAACCACAAGCAGCCAGTCAGGCAAGCCGCTGACTTTTGTGTGCCAGCACGCGCTGACAACGACCATTTCGCCGCAGGTTGTGCGCGCCGCGACAAAAGACGGCGAGACATCGGTGCGCGTGCGTTCGGGCAATCAGGATGAATGCTTGATGAAGCTGTTTTCCAAGGAGGCGGATCTTGCGATTATGTATGCCCTGCCCGAGGACACTGCACCGGACATCAGCAGGGCGTTCGAAACAGTCAACCTTGGTGATGATCTCCTTATTCCGGTGTGCGCACCGCGTCTGCTGGCGGATGCGTCGGGTGCAGTCATCCGGATCATCGCCTACCCTGCGGATGTGTTTCTGGGGCAGGTCATGGCACGCATGATCCGTCCGCGCCTGCCGCAAGGGACAACGACCATAGCCATTGCCGAGACGGCCCTGACACTGGCCATGCTGCAACTTGCCGTCAGCGAAATCGGGGTGGCGTGGTTGCCCATGTCGTTGGTTGAAAAGGCTCTCGCCGAAGGTGATCTGGTCCGCGTTGATGCCATATTGCCGGCGCAAATCCTCAATATCAAAATGGTCCGGCTGCGCGCGCTGCAGACCGAGCAAAGCGAGGCAATCTGGCAGCATCTTGGTCGGCATCTGCATGTTTCGTCGTGGTAACCGTGATTTGAAAGGTTCCGGTTTTCGGGTCCGAGCGGCCGCCGGTCAAAACCGGCCCAGACGATAACGGCAGACCAAATCGGGCGTTGTCCAATGCCTTAATGTCTTCGCCTAAATATCTGATGCTGCGGGCAAACGCGGCGATGATGCAGGCGTTGCAAGCAAAGAGGCGTCCGATCACCGCGCGTGGGGCCTTTAGGCCGGACAAAAGCAGTGATAGGAGGCCGTAACGCCGCCAGAAAGGCAAAAATCATGACCCTCGAAGACGCCCTCGCCGCACTGAATGCCCTTATGACC
>JBLHUT010000151.1:0-8692 GCA_047629975.1 Paracoccaceae bacterium | reverse complement strand
CGGTGTCAACAGTTCTGGCCGTGGCCATCGCCGCCCCCGTCGGGCAGCTTTTTGATGGTACGGCACTGCCGCTGACGACCGGAGTACTGGTTTGCGTCAGTGCCGCGTTCGTTCTGATGAGGGGGATGGGGCGCGGCTGAACTTCAGCCGGCCTTACGGGCCTCCTTGCGGGCCTTGTCCTTTTTCCCCTGAGCCACCTGCTCTGCCAGATCGCGGGCAATCGCGAACGCGCCTTTGATCCTGTCGCCGGCTTTTGGCCAGTCACCGCGAACGATGATCTTGTTGTCGCGCACTTTGGCCATTCCGTTTTGTGCCTGCAAAAACGTCACAAGCCCTGTCGGGTTCGAGAATTTGTCCCTGTGGAACTGCAAGGTCGCGCCCTTTGGCCCGGCATCAAGCTTGGCAATCCCCGCGCGTTTGCACATTGCCTTGATGCGGATCACCAGCAGCAGCGTGTTCACTTCCTTTGGCAACGGGCCAAACCGGTCGATCAACTCGGCGGCGAACCCCTCCAGTTCGACCTTGGTGGTCAAACCAGACAAGCGACGGTAGAGCCCCAAACGGACATCAAGATCGGGAACATAGACCTCGGGAATAAGCACAGGCACGCCAAGGTTGATGGTCGGGGCCCACTGATCCCCCTCGTCGCTCAAACCTTCGAACTCGCCCGACTTGATCTTTGAAATCGCCTCTTCGAGCATCGCCTGATACAATTCATAGCCCACTTCGCGCATCTGGCCCGACTGCTCCTCGCCCACCAGATTGCCCGCGCCGCGAATATCGAGATCTTGGGACGCCAGCGTGAACCCCGCCCCCAAACTGTCAAGCGACCCCAGAACACGCAGCCGTTTTTGCGCCGTCACCGTCAATTTCTGACGGGGTTTTGTGGTCAGATAAGCAAAGGCGCGCGCCTTTGAGCGGCCCACCCGCCCCCGTATCTGGTAAAGCTGTGCAAGGCCGAACATATCGGCACGGTGCACAACCATCGTGTTCGCGGTCGGAATATCAAGCCCGCTTTCGACAATCGTTGTCGCCAGAAGAACGTCGTATTTACCGTCGTAAAACGCGTTCATGCGGTCATCAAGATCTCCCGCTGCCAACTGCCCCGTGGCCGTTATAAAAGTTACTTCGGGAACCTGGTCGCGCAAGAACGCCTCGATCTCGGGCAGGTCGCTGATGCGCGGAACCACGTAAAACGACTGCCCGCCACGATAATGCTCCCGCAGCAAGGCCTCGCGGATCGTGATGGCGTCGAACTCGCTGACGTAGGTGCGGATCGCCAGTCGGTCGACCGGCGGGGTGCCGATGATCGACAGATCGCGCACCCCCGTGAGCGAAAGTTGCAGCGTGCGAGGAATAGGCGTCGCGGTCAGGGTCAGAACATGCACATCGCTGCGCATCTCTTTGAGCCGCTCCTTGTGGGTCACGCCGAAATGCTGTTCCTCGTCGATGACCAACAGGCCAAGGTTCTGGAATTTTACCGTTTTCGCCAACAGAGCATGCGTGCCGATACAGATATCTACGGTGCCATCGGCAATGCCGCGGCGGGTCTCGGTGGCGTCCTTGGCACTAACAAAGCGCGACAATTGCCGCACGTTCACAGGAAACCCGCGAAACCGCTCGGCAAAGCCTTTGTAGTGCTGGCGCGCGAGCAATGTCGTGGGCGCGATAATCGCCACCTGCATCCCCGACAGAGCGGCGGCAAAGGCTGCGCGCATCGCCACTTCGGTTTTGCCAAACCCCACATCACCGCAAATCAGCCGGTCCATCGGAGATCCCGCCGCCAGATCGGCAAGCGTGTCCTCGATGGCGCTCATCTGGTCGTCGGTTTCCTGATACGGGAAGCGGGCCGAAAACGCATCCCACATGCCTCCCGGCGGCTCCAGTATCGGTGCGCTGCGCAAGGCACGCTCGGCGGCCATACGGATCAGCTTGTCCGCAATCATGCGGATACGCTCTTTCAGCCGTGCCTTTTTGGATTGCCACGCGCCGCCGCCCAATTTATCGAGCATGCCCTCGTCGTGGCCATACCGGCTGAGCAGTTCGATATTTTCGACCGGAAGGAACAGCCGCGCACCTTCGGCATATTCAAGGTGGATACATTCGTGCGGCGCCCCGACGGCCGTTATCATCTCAAGCCCCATGTAGCGGCCAACGCCATGATCCACATGGACGATCAGATCCCCCGGAGACAGGCTTTGCGCCTCGGTCAGAAAGTTACTGGCGCGGCGTTTCTTGCGCGGGCTGCGGATCAACCGGTCGCCCAGAACGTCCTGTTCGCTGATCACCGTCAGCCCGTCGCCCTCGAAACCGTGCTCCAACGCCCACACCACAAGGTGCACGCCGCCCTTTGCATCGGCAATATCGCGGAAATCGGTGATCTCCGTGGTCCCTTGGAGGCCCTCGTCCTCCATCAATCCTTTCAGGCGTTCTCGTGCGCCTTCCGAATAACTGGCCACGACCACTTGGGACTGGCTTCGTTTTGCATGAATATGATCTGACAAGGCCCCGAAAAGGCTTACACTTTCCAACTGTCGTTCAGGCGAGAAGTTCCGCCCGATCCGCCCGCCGGCATCAATCACCCCCGGCCCTACGCCTTGCGGCAACGCATTCAGGCGCAAAACCCGGTGACCAACAAGAGCCGCGGCCCAATTTGCATCATCAAGGTACAAGCCCCCCGGCGGCGCCGGCTTATAGACAGTATCAAGCCGGTTCTTGGCCGACATCGCCTCGCGGCGGTTGTCGTATTGATCCGCAATCCCGTCCCAGCGGGCAATGCGCGCGGCCTCAAACTGGTCATCAAGCAGGATCGTTGCATCGGGCAGATAATCGAACACCGTCTCGAGCCGTTCGTGAAAGAACGACAGCCAATGCTCGATCCCCGAATGTTTGCGCCCCGCACTCACGGCCTCGTAAAGCGGGTCGTCGGTGCCGGCCGCCCCGAATTCGATCCGGTAATTCTGCCGGAAGCGTGTGATCGCGGCCTCGTCAAGGATCACCTCGCTGACAGGCGCCAACTCGATGCTTGACAGTTTTTCCGTCGTACGCTGGGTTGCGGCATCAAACCGGCGCGCCCCGTCCAGAACATCGCCGAACAGATCAAGCCGCACCGGGCCTGTTTCGCCGGGCGGATAGATATCTATAATCCCGCCGCGCACCGCATAATCGCCCGGCTCCATGACCGTTGGCGCCTGCGTAAAACCCATCCGGACAAGGAAGGTCCGCAAACCGCTCTCGTCGATGCGCCCGCCAACCTGCGCCGAAAATGCGGCCTGCTCGAGAACGGCACGCGCCGGTACGCGCTGGGTCGCGGCATTCAGCGTGGTCAACAGAATAAACGGCCCCGGAACGCCCGAGGCCAAAGCCGCCAGCGTCGCCATGCGCGTGGCCGAGATATCGGCATTGGGCGACACCCTGTCATAGGGCAGGCAATCCCACCCGGGAAAATCCAGAATAACCGCTTGAGGAGCAAAAAACGCAAGGGCTGCGCGCATCGCGGCCAGCCGTTTGGCGTCGCGCGCCACATGAACGACGTTTGTGCCTTTTGCCAGTTCGCGCGCGACAAGACGGGCGTCAAACCCTTCGGGTGCGCCACCGACTGCAATATGATTACTGTGTGCCATGACGCGTTCTCCTATCGCTCCGGTGGCGCGTGTCAACCAGCACGCGCATGACACCTTTCGATCCGGTTAAATAATTGCCACCCCACGGGTCAGTGTTGGCGGGCGAAATGACCTGTTACAGCGGGCCCACAGCCATGTTTTGATACATGCCCCAAAGAGCGGTCACAAAAATCGAGAACACACCGATGATCTGTACATAAATGCGGTGACGGACCATGCGGGCATGCAGATCGGCGCCATCAGCCTCCAGAATTTGCTGCGCGGTTCGCACGCTCAGGCCCCAGACAACGCTCAGTGGAAACCCCAGCAAAAAGAATGCCTGCGCAAACTCAACCCCGTAGACGAACCCAAGCAACGCCGCCGCCGTTAATACAAAAGACCCCAGCGCCAGCAACCATAGCCCCGATGTGCGCGCGATGAACAATATCCGGTTCACATTCACCCGCACCATGTCATTCAGATCGTCCTGCACCCCACCGCCGTGCTTGCGTGCGCGCACCACAAGGTCGAACGGCACCCCGAGGATCCAATGGCTGGATGTCGACCAGATGACGGCCAGCGCGATCCAGAACCAAAGGTTCGAGAAAGACCGCATATCGATAAGTTCAAAGACCGTTTCATACCAGTTCAGCACTTGCGCCACGCTCCGGAAAGTCAAATTTTGTATAACCTATTCAAGTGGCGTGCGGATTGTAAGCCTTGAGATGCCCTCAGATCCGTGCAACATTTTTATGCTGACATACGACAGGATGAATGAATGCGCCCGACTCAAGCCTCTTTTCCCGCCACACGCCTGCGCCGTTTGCGCCAATCCCCTGCTCTGCGGGCGATGGTGGCCCAGAATACCCTGACCCCCGGTGACCTGATCTGGCCCGTTTTCGTTCGTGACGGGACCGGCATTCTTGAACCCGTCAGCTCGATGCCCGGCGTGATGCGCCGGTCTGTCGATAAAATCGCGGAGGCCGCCGTCGAGGCACAAGCCCTTGGTATTCCGGCGATCTGTATTTTCCCCTACACTGATCCCGCGCTTAAAACCGCATCGTGCGAAGAGGCATGGAACCCCGACAACCTTGGCAATCAGGCGATTCGCGCCATCAAGGCCGCCGCCCCCGATATTGCCGTGATGACCGATATCGCGCTTGATCCGTACAATGCCAACGGTCATGACGGAATCGTGCGCAACGGCGAGATCATAAATGATGAAACCGTAGAGGCGCTGGTCAAGATGGCGCTTGCGCAAGCACAGGCCGGTGCCGACATTCTGGGGCCGTCCGATATGATGGACGGGCGCATCGGCGCAATCCGCACCGCGCTGGAAGCGGCAGGGCATCAGAATGTCACGATCCTGAGCTATGCGGCAAAATATGCCTCTGCGTTTTACGGGCCGTTCCGTGATGCTGTCGGGGCAAGCGGTGCGCTTCAGGGTGACAAGAAGACCTATCAGATGGATCCGGCCAATTCCGACGAAGCCTTGCGCTTGATCGAACGTGACCTTAGCGAGGGGGCGGATATGGTCATGGTCAAGCCCGGCATTGCCTATCTTGATATTTGCCGCCGCGTGAAAGAGCGGTTTGGCGCCCCGACTTTCGCGTATCAGGTGTCAGGCGAGTACTCGATGATACAGGCCGCCGCGGCACAAGGCTGGATTGACGGCGATCAGGTGATGATGGAGAGCCTGATGGCATTTAAACGCGCCGGATGCGACGGGGTGCTGACCTATTTCGCCCCGCGTGCGGCGCGCCTGATGCAAACGGGTTAGGCAAAAAAAGCCCCAAGCAGCACAGCCGCCCGCACACAGGTGCCGCCCGTTTCGGCAGAGGCTTGCCAACGGGCCAACTGTGCGGGTGACATCGCTGCGCAACGGTCATATAGTTTGGTTAAAGTGGTAGATAAGCCGCTAAATCGAGGCACATTCAGGCAACGGGAACCATCACATGCACCCTACCTTCGCTCACACAATTCCGCCGTCGGATGACGGTGCATCTGACCGGCTATCCCGGCGCAAGTTTCTTTTGGCAACCGGCGCTTCGGCGACACTTTTGTCGGGGTGCGGCAACGGGATCGGAAATCCTGCCGCCAACAAGATCGATCAACGCGCCGATGCCACGCAGAACTTTCTTTACAGCAGATATCCCGGCACCTTGAGCCTGAACGACAAGGCAGCTGGCGTGCTGATCATGCCGTTGGTCACAAAGGCAGGATTCGGCATCGGTGGAAGTTACGGGCGCGGCGCCTTGCGGATCAACAACGCAACGGTGGATTACTACTCTGCCACCCAAGCAACGTTCGGGTTTCAGATCGGTGCCGCGCAATACGCCCACGTCCTGTTTTTCATGACGCAAGAAGCCCTTAGCGATTTCCGGCGCTCGGCAGGCTGGTCCGCCGGCGCGGATGCCGAATACGCGATCAATGACCGGGGCGGAAACCTGTCCGCCGAGACGATAACCGGCACAAAACCCGTAGTGGCTCTGGTTTTTGGTCAATCCGGTCTGATTGTCGGTGCAACGCTTGAAGGCACGAAATACACCCGTATCATTCCATAAATCCGCTCTTTTCCATCCGTCACCGGAAGTCGACGCAAACTGGCCCGTTGTTTGTGATCAGGTAACGTCGAAATCATAAAGCCACCGGAACCGATCGGGCATGAAATCGGGGGCGACCTTGCCCAGCACTCTCAGGCCCGAATGCGCAACGGTGCGCAGGAGCGCATTTGAAATATGATAATTGCGTGCATTGGCGCCGGCGGCATCAATCACACGGGTAACCCGCGCAAGGCGGTTTTGCTGGTACAACGCTCCGGCCTCACAATGCGTTTGGCCACTCCCCAGAATGCGCGCCAGAACCCAGGCATCTTCAAGAGCAAGGTTCGACCCCTGCGCCAGAAACGGTAATGTCGGGTGGGCCGCATCCCCAAGCAGCACAGCCCCGTGGCCATGCCATTTTTTTGCGACCGGATGCCGGAAAAGCCCCCATAATTTCACTTCATTGACCTGCGCCAGCCATTCCGGCACCGGCCCGCCAAATCCGGCAAAGGCCGCGCGCAATGCCTCCGGATCACCTGCGTGATGCCAACCTTCCGCCGCCCAATCGGCGCGTTCCTCGACACACACAAGGTTCAACACCTCTCCACCGCGCAACGGATATGCCACCAGATGGCGCCCCGGGCCCATGAAAACCTGTGCCTCCGATGGCACACTGCCGGCCGGAACAGGGATGATTGCGCGCCATGCAACCTGCCCGGAAAACTCCGCCTCTGCCTCGTTCAAAAGGGCCTTACGGACTTTTGAATGCACCCCGTCAGCCCCGATCAGCAGCGGAACCTCGACCCGCCCTCCGCCGGCAAACGACAAATGCGGTGCAACGCCTTCACGCAAATGCACCTGCTCGATACGCGCCCCGAACGTGATCTGGACCCCCGCATCCCGGGCGCCTTGCGCGAGACAGGCAATCAAATCGGCACGGTGCGCCAGAATGAAGTCTCCGCGCCCGCTCATATCCATACGCAGCACCTGTCCGCCGCGCCGGTTGCGCAGCGTAACCGCGCGAGATCTGAGCGCACTTGCATTAAGCACATCCAACACGCCCAGTGCTCTGAGCACCGCCGCCCCGTTTGGCGAAATCTGGATGCCGGCGCCCACTTCGGTAATATCTGCTGCCTGTTCCATCACCTGAACATTTGCGCCTTGCAGGGCGAGGGCACGCGCCACCGCCAACCCCGCGATGCCGGCCCCAAGCACACAAACGTCTTCTCCGATCAACATGGCCACTCCTTGAATACGAAAAACGCCGGAACCCTAAGGCTCCGGCGCTTGAAATCTAGCGGGTCCTGCAACCGGCCTCAATCGTCGCGGTGCACTTTTTCGCGGCGTTCGTGGCGCTCTTGGGCCTCAAGACTCAGTGTCGCAATCGGGCGCGCATCCAGCCGCTTCAACGAAATGGGCTCGCCAGTTGCGTCACAATAGCCGTATTCACCTTCGGCGATCCGGCGCAGCGCGCCATCGATCTTTGACACCAGCTTTCGCTGCCTGTCGCGGGTGCGCAGCTCAAGCGACCGATCCGTCTCTTCGCTTGCACGATCGGATACATCGGGGATATTGCGGGTCTGACCCTGCAATCCCTCGAGGGTGTCTCTGCTCTCCGCCAACAGATCGTTCTTCCAATTATTCAACTTGCGGCGAAAGTATTCCGTATGCCGCTCGTTCATGAAAGGCTCGTCCTCGGCGGGGCTATAGTTTTCTGGTAAAAACACTTCCTGTTTCATATCTATTCCCCTGACTTGCCGGACTTTTGTAAGTTTGGCCAATTTGCGCGTCCGAATGCTCTGCGCACCGCTTACTTGAACAAAGTCCACTTGTCACGCCCCTAAAGGCCGGTGCAAGACTGCTAATGTAAAACAAATCGTTAAAAAAAATGGTTGACACAAGGTTTGAAAAGACAATGAAATTTAAAGGTACCGACACTTATATCGCAACGCAGGATCTGGCGGTTGCGGTCAATGCCGCTGTTACACTCGAGCGTCCGCTGCTGGTCAAAGGAGAGCCCGGAACAGGAAAGACCGAACTTGCCCGACAGGTTGCCGGCGCCCTCGATCTGCCGATGACCGTGTGCATGACGTGGCAAATTACATCCGTCGTGGCAAATTGTGGGAGGCCTTCAGCGCGCCGGGAAAGGTCGTTTTGCTCATCGACGAGATCGACAAGGCCGATATCGAATTCCCCAATGATTTGTTGCAGGAACTCGACCGGATGGAGTTTCACGTCTATGAGACCGGACAGACCGTCGCCGCGATCCACCGCCCGATCGTGATCATCACGTCCAACAACGAAAAAGAATTGCCCGACGCCTTTTTGCGGCGCTGCTTTTTCCACTACATCCGCTTTCCCGACATGGAGACCCTCAAACAGATCGTCGCCGTGCACCACCCCGGCATCAAGGACGCCCTGCTGACAACTGCCCTGACCCAGTTCTACGAAGTACGCGAGCAATCGGGCCTGAAAAAGAAGCCCTCGACCTCCGAGGTGCTGGACTGGCTGAAACTTTTACTGGCCGAGGATCTCTCCGCCGAAGAT
>JBLHUT010000150.1:0-8722 GCA_047629975.1 Paracoccaceae bacterium | reverse complement strand
CGCCGTCCGCGATGTTCTGGTCGAAAAAACCCGCCGCGCGATTGCCCAGTACCTGCTGCTTGCCCCCGCGCACCCCACACTGGCCGTCGCCGGAGGCGTCGCCGCAAACAGCGAAATTCGCAAGGGGTTACAAACGCTGGCCAACGACACCGGCCTTGCGTATTCGGCCCCGCCCCTGAAGCTTTGCACCGACAATGCCGCCATGATCGCCTGGGCAGGGATCGAGCGGATGCGACTGGGCCACAAAGACGACATGACCCTTTCGGCACGGCCGCGTTGGCCACTCGACACACGACAGGCCCCGATGCTGGGTTCGGGCAAAAAGGGCGCAAAAGCATGACTCGACTGACAATCATGGGCGGTGGTGCCTTCGGAACCGCGCTTGCGATTGCAGTGTCTGCCAACGAACCCGTCCACTTATGGATGCGCCACCCCGAGCCAACCCGCAGCAGCGGCAAAAACCCTCGACTGCCCGGGGTGACACTGCCCGAAAATATTAGCGTCAGCGATGTGCTTGGAACACCCGACACGGTTTTGCTTGCTGTCCCGATGCAACAGCTTTCACACGTGTGCAACGCCCACCCCGCATTGGCCAACGCCACACTTGTGGCCTGCTGCAAAGGCATGGAAATCGCAAGCGGGCTTGGCCCGACGGGGGTCATTGCCAAAACCTTTCCACACTCCACAACCGCGATCCTGACCGGACCCAGCTTTGCCGCCGATATTGCCCGCGGTCTGCCAACCGCCCTCACGCTGGCATGTAACCACGACATCCACGGGGCCACCCTTCAGGAACGGCTCAGCACGCCGCGCCTGCGTCTGTATCTGTCAACCGATATAGCCGGTGCCGAACTTGGTGGCGCGCTCAAGAACGTTATCGCAATCGCCAGCGGCGTCGCCATCGGTGCAGGGCTGGGCGACAGCGCGCGCGCCGCCGTCATGACCCGCGGTTTTGCCGAAATGACCCGTTTTGCCTGCGCCTTGGGCGCGCAGGCCGAAACGCTGTCCGGCCTGTCAGGGTTCGGCGATCTGGCGCTGACCTGCACCTCGCCGCAATCGCGCAACTTCCGCTACGGCGTTACGCTTGGGGCGGGCACGGCTTTTGATACCACAACCACCATCGAGGGCGCGGCCACCGCGCGTGCCGTCGCAACCCGCGCCAAGGCACTTGCGATTGACATGCCGATCACGGATGTTGTTGCGAAACTTGTCACCGGCACACTCACAGCGGCGCAGGCTTTGAACCTGCTCCTGAACCGCCCCCTGAAAAAGGAATAATCAATGCTTGTTGCCCTTATTGCCCTCGACAAACCCGGCGCGCTTGCGGTCCGTCAAAATACCCGCGCTGACCATGTCGCCTATCTGAAATCCTCACAGGCCGTTCAGCAAGCCGGACCGTTTCTGGATGCCAACGGCGAGATGTGCGGCTCGCTTATTATCCTCGAGGTGGCCGACATGGCACAGGCAGAAGCCTGGGTCGCGGGCGACCCTTACGGCGCCGCCGGTCTGTTCGAAACCGTGACTCTAAGGCCGTGGAACAGGGTCATCGGCTGATGCAATACTGGCTGTTCAAATCCGAACCTTCTGCATGGAGCTGGGACCAACAGGTCGCACGCGGTGCTCGGGGAGAAGAATGGGATGGCGTACGCAACTATCAGGCCCGTAATTTTATGCGCAACATGCAGATCGGTGATCGCGGCTTCTTTTATCACTCGCAAAAAGAAAAGGCGATTGTCGGTCTGGTCGAAGTCATCGCCGCCAGTCACCCCGAAACCGGCAGCACAGACGATCGCTGGGAGTGCGTGAACATCAAGGCCGTGGTGCCCTTTTCAACACCCGTAACGCTTGAAATGTGCAAAACCGACCCGCGTTTGTCCGGAATGGCGCTGGTCCACAGCCCGCGCCTTTCGGTTCAACCTGTCACAGAGCATGCGTGGAAAATCATCTGTGATCTAGGTAAGCCTGTCGGGCTTTGACATCAGCCAAACCACACCTTTTCCTAAAATAGCGCTTCCTGTCACCAAACACGGTGATCCCCGAAGCAGGCATTGATGAAAGGGCCACGAAATTCGCAGCCCTTTCATCTCCCCACGTGCCCCTAAAGGTGCACCACGCTTCTGCTTCAAAGTGCGGAACACTCCGGCTCGCACTTGTGCTTATAAAGTAGGCTTGCGCATCAGGCAAACAAAGTTTCCCAACAATCTTATTGGAAACAAGTAGTTAGCTAAACCTTAATGCGTACTCGCATCCGATAGCCAAGTATCTAGGCATAAACATCTTCTTTACCAAAATGCTTGGTCAACATGTAATACACAACAACGCGATACTTATGGCGCTCTGACTTTCCATAGGTCTCGATCACCGCATCAACGGCAGCCATCAAGTCCGGACTATCTGGCAAGCCCAACTTTTTAATCAGAAAATTGTTCTTTACTGTTTCCAGTTCAGAAGGTTGTGACCCCGCCACCGTCGATGCATCAGCATTATAAATCGCCGGCCCACACCCGATAGTCACTTTGGTCAACAACGCCATATCCGGTGTCTGACCACATTTGTTCTTCAGATCGTCGGCGTATTTTTCGATAAGATCATCACGTCTGCCCATCCTTGACACCCCTATTTTGCCGTCCGGGACCACCTCCCGTAGCCAAAAGCTTAAGCGATACCGCCTCGAAAATGAAAGAAGAAAGGGTTTTGATCACAAAGTTGACGATAAATTCCCAAGAATCGACCACAGTTTTTGCCCCGCACACCGATCCACGCTAGCGTATCAGCCAAGGCCGACAGCGACCAAACATCCACGGAGCACCCGCATGACACCTTCAGACACTGTGACGTTCACCGCCATGAAAGATGGCACAAAAGACGATTATGCGCTTCTCGAAAAACTCGAGAAGCCCTATCTTGCTCTCACACCTGACCGGATTCTCGATGAACTGAGACGTCAGGGAACAGCCTCGATGGAAGGCTACAAAATTACACGCCTTGACCATGCCCTACAGTCGGCGACCCGTGCGCGACGCGACGGCGCCGATACAGACTGGATCGTGGCCGCCCTTTGCCACGATATCGGCGATGGCCTTGCCCCCCAGAACCATGACCGCTTTTCAGCCGAAGTTATCCGCCCTTACGTACGATGGGAGGTCGCATGGGTCGTCGAACACCACGGTATCTTCCAGATGCTCTACTACGCCCATCACTACGGCTGGGACAAAGACGCGCGCGACCGGTTCAAGGATCACGCCTGCTTTCAGACCTGCGCCGATTTTTGCGAGCGTTGGGATCAATCCTCGTTCGATCCCGACTATGATGCCGACTCTCTGGAAAGCTTCGAACCCCTTGTCCGCGAGGTGTTCGGCCGAAAAGCATACGACGCAGCAATCCTTCAGGAAAATGTCTCGCGAGGGCTTCTTCCCGCTTGAGTTACGGCAAAAGAAAAGCGCCCCGATTGAACCGGGGCGCCAGACAAAACATGTAATATGCGCGTATGCGCATTCCGTTTAATAGCGGTAGTGCTCGTTCTTGAACGGACCCTCGACAGTGACGCCGATGTAATCTGCCTGTTCCTTGTTCAGCTCGGTCAGCTTTACGCCGATGCGCGCCAGATGCAGACGTGCCACCTTTTCGTCCAGATGCTTGGGCAGAATGTAGACGTCGTTTTTATACACGTCGCCCTTTGTCCACAATTCGATCTGCGCCAGAACCTGATTGGTAAAGCTTGCCGACATGACAAACGACGGGTGGCCGGTCGCATTCCCAAGGTTCAAAAGCCGCCCCTCCGACAACAGGATCATCCTGTTGCCGCTTGGCATGGTGATCATATCCACCTGCTCTTTGATATTGGTCCACTTATGGTTTTTGAGGGCGGCAACCTGAATTTCATTGTCGAAATGACCGATGTTGCCAACGATCGCCATATCCTTCATGCCGCGCATATGCTCGATCCGGATAACGTCCTTGTTGCCTGTGGTCGTGATAAAAATATCTGCCGTCGAAAGCACATCTTCCAGCAAAACGACCTCAAAGCCGTCCATCGCCGCCTGAAGCGCACAGATCGGGTCGACTTCGGTCACTTTTACGCGCGCACCTGCCCCCGCCAATGACGCAGCCGATCCTTTGCCAACATCCCCGTATCCGCAAACAACAGCAACCTTGCCAGCCATCATTGTGTCCGTCGCACGGCGAATGCCGTCTACAAGGCTTTCCTTGCAGCCATATTTATTATCGAATTTCGATTTCGTGACACTGTCGTTCACATTGATCGCAGGGAACGGAAGCTGCCCCTGTTTGACCAGCTCATAAAGCCGGTGAACGCCTGTTGTGGTCTCTTCGCTAACGCCTTGGATGGCATCGCGCTGCTTGGCAAACCACCCCGGATGGGAGGCGATCCGCTTACGGATCTGCGCAAACAGCGACACCTCTTCTTCGGATTTCGGGATCGCGATCAGGTCTTCTTCGCCCGCCTCGACCCGCGCTCCGATCAAAATATACATCGTGGCGTCGCCACCATCATCGAGGATCAGGTTACACGTGCCTTCGGGAAAATCGAAAATCTTGTCGGCATAATCCCAGTACTCGTCCAGTGTCTCGCCCTTGATGGCAAAAACCGGCACGCCGCTTTCGGCAATCGCCGCCGCTGCATGATCCTGTGTCGAGAAAATATTGCACGATGCCCACCGGACGTCTGCACCAAGCGCCACCAGAGTTTCGATCAAAACAGCTGTCTGGATAGTCATATGCAGACTACCTGCAATCCGCGCACCTTTAAGGGGCTGTTTTTCCCCGTATTCCTCGCGCAGCGCCATCAGGCCCGGCATTTCGGTCTCGGCAATGTCGAGTTCCTTGCGGCCATAAGCGGCCAGCGCGATGTCTTTGATGATATAGTCGTTGGCCATGTCTTGCTTCCTGTCCCACTATTTCAACGTGCACTACCACCACAGGGATAGCAGGGCAACATCACGCACACAGCCAAGTGCACACAGATTGAGCTATCAGGTGGTTGCCTGCGGCATTTGATACGATCAACACCGCTTGGGAATTGCCTAGCGCGTCCTGTCGCGCTAGGCAAAAGTCATGAAAAACCCGCGCGCATGGCAAAGAATGCTTTCAGGCCGCAGGCTTGACCTGCTTGACCCGACCCCGATGGATATCGAAGTCGAGGATATTGCCCATGGACTGGCGTTTGTCGCACGCTGGAACGGGCAAACACGCGGCGATTTCGCCTATTCCGTCGCCGAGCACTCTCTTCTGGTGGAGGAAATTTTTGCCCGCCTGTCCCCGTCGGGCCCTGTCCGGTGGCGGTTGGCAGCCCTTTTGCACGATGCGCCCGAATATGTGATCGGCGATATGATCTCACCGGTCAAAGCAGCGGTTGGCCCGGATTATGCCGCGTTAGACGAGCGCCTTACGGCCGCAATCCACCGGCGGTTCGGGCTTCCGGCTCAGTTACCTGCTCGTGTAAAAAGGCAAATCAAGAAAGCAGACCGGATTTCAGCGCGCATGGAGGCCACACAGATTGCAGGTTTCAGCGACGAAGAAGCCAACAAACTGTTCGGTCAACAGGAAGCTTCCTTGATCGACGGGCTCGAGATCAGATTACGCGCACCGCGCGAAGCCCGCAACGCATTCACTGCGCGGCACAGTATTCTTTTGAGCGACATCTAACACGCACTCCCGCCGCTCAACGGCGTTGGGCCCGGCCGCGAAGCCGCGCCCTGCGGGCGGTGCCTTCGCGGCCCCTGCGCCCTGAATTATGGTATTTCAGGGCGAGCAACCGTTACTATTACCCGCTATTTCGGGCTACGCTTTGCGAGGATACGCTGCAATGTGCGCCGATGCATGTTCAACCGTCGCGCTGTTTCGCTGACGTTACGGTCACAAAGCTCGTACACACGCTGTATGTGTTCCCATCGCACACGATCCGCTGACATCGGATTGTCCGGGGGCACCGGCATCTCGTCGTCTTTGGCCAACAAAGCGTTGGTGACATCGTTCGCATCCGCAGGCTTTGACAGATAATCAGTGGCACCGATTTTTACAGCCGCCACAGCCGTGGCAATAGCTCCGTAGCCTGTCAAAACCACAATACGGGCTTCGGGACGTTTTTCACGGATCGTCTCGACAACGTCCAGCCCGTTGCCATCCTCCAGCCTCAGATCCACCACCGCGTAAGCTGGCGGCCTCGCTGTCGCGATTGCCTTGCCGGCCGCCACAGAGCCCGCCATTTCCGGCTCGAACCCGCGCTTTTCCATTGCCCGCGCAAGACGCCGCAAAAAGGGCTCGTCATCGTCAACGATCAATAGCGAGTTGTCCTCGCCTATGTCAGTTTTGTCCGCCATGGGCGCAGCTCCCGCGATCTTTTTGTTGAAGGATGACGTTATCGGCAATGTGGCATAGGGTCAAACGCTATGCCTCGCCAAGATAGCACGCAACCTGATCCGCCAATTGTTCCCCCGACAAGGACCGGTCGAAAGCGGCGACGAACCCCTTTTCCGGGTCCATCAGATAGGACAACGTCATGTGGCTGATCAGATAGAACTCGTCTTCCGGGTCCTGAATCGAAAAGACGTAGCGATAGGCTTTGGCAACGGCACGCACTTGTTCCTGGGTGCCCGTCAAGCCAAGCATCGCAGGATGGATATTGGCCGTAAAATCATCAACACTTTCGGCTGTGTCGCGCCCGTAATCCACCGAGATAAAAACAGGCTTAACGCCGATACCCCACTCCTCCAGCACATCTACGGCTTCGGCATTGCGCACCACATCCAAGGGGCAAACATCCGGACAATAAGTGTACCCGAAGTAGATCAGGCTTGGCATGTCGATCACCTGTTTGTCGGTGACCACCGTGCCGGTCTCGCTGATAAGCTCGAACGGGCCGCCGATCACCCCGTCGCCGGGCATGACAATGCCCTTGCACCCTGCATACGTGTCTTCTGCTGCAAAGAACACAAAGCTGGCCGTTGCGCCGATCATTGCCGCAACACCGCCCAGCGCCGTCCACGCAAGTATCCGTGACATTCTTTCGTCTCCTGTAAGACAGCCCGACACCTCAGACATAGCCCGTATTTCAAAATAGCCCGTGTTTGACGATTGCTGCACCGGATTGGGCGCAGTATCAATGTGACTATGTTTCACAACGCCGACAGCCGCCCGCCCAAAGGGATCACATCAGACACCACCGATGGCTCCTCGCGGACCCATTGGGTGCGGTTGCGCACACTGATCCTGTTACGCTGGGTTGCAATCTCGGGGCAGATCATCGCAATCGGTGCCGGTCGTTACGCGTTTCAACTGGAGCTGGAGCTTGGCCTGTGTTTCCTTGCGATCGGAACGGCGGTTATTGCCAATCTGACAGCCACCTTCATCTATCCACAAAGCAAGCGGCTTTCGGAATCCGACGCGATGGCGACCTTGCTCTTCGACATCGTGCAACTAAGCTTTTTGCTGTATTTGTGCGGCGGGCTGAACAATCCTTTTGCGTTGTTGCTGATGGCACCGGTTACAATTGCGGCAACCGCCCTGAACCTGAACTCTACGCTTGTTCTGGGCGCCGCCACGGCTGTGCTGGTGACCTTTTTGACATTTGTCTTTCTGCCCCTGCGCACCGATCAGGGCCTGGTGCTGGAAATGCCTGATATCTTCCGCTACGGATTCTGGACCGCCCTGATTATCGGGGTCAGTTTTGTCGCCATTTACGCGCGCCGGATCTCTGGTGAAATTCACGCGATGTCAGACGCGCTTTTGGCGACACAGCTGGCGCTGGCGCGCGAGCAGAAGCTGACAGATCTCGGCGGCGTGGTGGCAGCAGCGGCGCATGAACTGGGCACACCTCTTGCGACCATCAAACTGGTCAGCGCAGAGCTGTTCGACGAATTGCAAGAGTTTCCCGAGTTACGCGAAGATGCCGCCTTGATCCGCGATCAGGTCGATCGTTGCCGCGACATCCTGCGGTCTATGGGGCGGGCGGGAAAAGATGACCTGCACATGCGCCATGCGCCACTCGACAGTGTGCTTCGCGAAGCGGCCGAACCGCATCAGGGACGCGGCAAGGACATTCATTACGACGTGGCCCCCGGACACGACGGCGAAAGCCAGCAACCCTCGATACAGCGGCGTCCCGAAATTATTCACGGGTTACGCAATCTGGTCCAGAATGCCGTGGATTTCGCCACCGCAAATGTCTGGATCACGGCACGGTGGACCGACACGCAAATTCTGATCCGGATCATCGACGACGGCGCAGGGTTTCCTCCGAATATGCTTGGCCGCATCGGTGACCCTTACATGCGCTCTCGCAAAGGCCCCTCCGAAAACCCCGAGCGTCCCGGATACGAAGGAATGGGTCTGGGTCTTTTCATCGCCAAGACGCTTCTGGAACGTACCGGAGCCGAAATGACCTTCACGAACATAACAGAATCCCTCAGCGGCGGACCGGCGCGCAACAAAAACAATGGTGCCCTCGTCGAGGCCGTCTGGGCCCGGACCATGCTCGGCGCAGCACCACAAGAGCCCGCCAAGGGTTTAGGCGCAAACCAGCCAATTCCCCTGAATTGACCCAAGTCAAAGCGGTAATTTTCCGGAAAACCTAGGGTTCAACGTCTTAGGGTTAATGCGAATTTAACACAGTGTTAACCCATTTCTGGCTAAATATCAGCCGTGACCGTTGAAGGCCTGACCCATGAGCTTTGTCGTCCCGAATCTGACAATTATAACCGTTGTG
>JBLHUT010000149.1:0-8845 GCA_047629975.1 Paracoccaceae bacterium | reverse complement strand
CCGGATTGCCGTTGGGCAGGTACAATCCGCACACCCGCACCGCGCATTTGCCCACAACCGTGGCCTCTATCCAGCGTGCCTGCTCATCCCCGTCATCGCCGGGCAAGCCGCGCCGAACATCCTCAAGCGGGTATTTTGACAAAATTGCCACGCCGTTAAATGATTTTTGTCCGTGCGTTTCAAGGTTATAGCCGCGGTCTTCGATCAACTCTCGTGGAAAGGACGCGTCTTGTGACTTGATCTCCTGAAGGACGGCCACGTCAGGGGAAAACTCGTCAAGCCAATCGGCCAGCGCACCGGCGCGCGCCTTGATTCCGTTGATGTTGAATGTCGCGATTTTCATGGCGTCCCCGAAGTGTTATCCGTAGCCTTCTGGCCTATGACGGGGCGCGGTGCAACCGGTGGTGCTTGAATTGAAACGTCCGGCTTACATCGAAAAGCTGGTGCCGCAGCCGCACGAGCTTATGGCGTTGGGGTTTTCGATAATAAACCGCGCACCAATCAGTTCTTCACTGAAATCGATCACTGCGTTGGCCAGAAAAGGCTGCGAGATGGCATCGACCACAACTTTCTGGCCGTCGCTTTCAAGAACCAGATCATCCTCGGCGGGGGCGTCGAGTTTTATCTCGTACTGAAACCCCGAGCATCCGCCGCCGTCAACGGCCACACGCAAAGCTTGCGGGGCGGCGCCGATTTCAGCCAGACGCGCAAATGCACGGTCGGTCACTTTTGGGGGCAGGATCAGGTTCATCTTTTCAAAGCTCCATTTTTTCCAAAGCTCATCGCAACTTCGTTCACTTCAACATATAAGGCTACAAGCGGACAGGAACAAGGACATCAACGAAATGCTTGCGCAATATGCCTGTGACCCGGCCAACGCCCGCGGAAGAGTGTTTGCCGAAAGCGAAAGTGCTTTCCGGTCCTGTTTCCAGCGGGACCGGGACCGGATCATCCATTCTTCGGCCTTTCGGCGGCTCAAACACAAGACCCAGGTCTTTGTCGAGCACGAGGGCGATTATTTTCGTACGCGGCTGACCCACTCGATCGAGGTCGCACAGGTCGCTCGTACCATCGCAGGTGCCCTGAGCCTGAATGCGGAATTGACGGAGGCCATTGCCCTTGCCCACGATTTGGGCCACCCGCCGTTCGGGCACACCGGTGAAGAAGCCTTGCAGGTGTTGATGGCCCCTCATGGCGGATTTGACCACAACGCGCAGGCCATCAAGATCGTCACCACGCTGGAGCGTCATTATGCCGACTTTAACGGATTGAACCTGACGTGGGAAACGCTTGAGGGGATTGCCAAACACAACGGTCCCGTGACCGGAGCGTTGCCGGATGTGTTAGCCGAATATACCCTCCGGCATGATCTTGAACTGCACACCCACGCCAGTGCCGAGGCGCAGGTTGCGGCGCTTTCGGATGATATCGCATATAACAACCATGACTTGCATGACGGGCTTTATGCGGGTCTGTTCACTGACGATGACATCGCAAGGCTGCCGGTGATCGGCCCGGCTTTCGCGATTGTCGATGCCCGCTGGCCGGGACTTGATAAAAAGCGGCGCAGGCACGAGGCGTTGCGGCGGGTTTTCGGGGCAATGGTCGAAGATGTCATCGACACCTCCCGGCGCATTCTTGACGAAAGCGGACCGCAGACGGCGCAACAGGTTCGGGAAACCGGATATCCTGTGATCCGGTTTTCACCGGAAATGTGGAAGAAGTTGCGCGAAATCAGACAGTTCTTGTTCGGGCAAATGTATCGTGCGCCGTCGGTGATGGTCAAACGCGAAGAGGTGACACGCATCATCAATGATCTGTTTCCGCTGTATCTGGAGCGCACCGAGCTTTTGCCAAAAGAATGGGAGGAGGCGGTGGCGCAGGCAAGAACACCAGCGCGTGTGGCCCGCATCGTGACCGATTATATCGCTGGAATGACTGACAGGTTTGCAATGCAGGAGCACGCGCGACTGACTTGAAGCGAGGGGTGACGGAGCGGTTTGTAACGGGTAAAAAGCGCGCGTGGCGTTCGAGCTTGAGACTGTTCCCCCACATTAAGGCCATGCGCCGTCGGAGAGGACCGTCTGCTTGAGTCAACGAAGGCTCCCGCCAAGGCGTCAAGTGTCAAGGGACACTCAACGCCCTGTTGGGCGTGGCCGCCGCAAGTGCGGCGGCGGTAGCGCGTCGGGTCGTTCTGGTTTTCAAAGATGGAAACACTAGTTCCCGGACCACCAGATATCTGGTTGGAACCCGATCCAGTCGCCATACATAGCGATGTTTTCAGGATATTTTAGCCAAGACTTATGGGCGATGCGGGATTTCGGATTGTACCAGATCGGCACAACATAGCGTCCTGCTGTCAAAATCCGGTCGAGAGCCTTGGTTGCTGCGCGAAAGTCTTCTTGGGATTGTGCGGTCAGAATTGCCGCGATCATGGCTTCGGCGGCAGGGCTGTTCATGCCCATCCAGTTCCGGGTGCCGGGGGTATCGACCCCTTGCGCCCCCCAGTATAGCGTCTGCTCGTTTCCCGGGCTCAAGGACATCGACCGCCGGTAATAAGCCATGTCGAAATCGTAATTCTCTGTGCGCTCTTTGTACTGGGCGCCGTCAACCGTCACCAGATTGGCCGAAATCCCGAGCCGTTCAAGGGACTGTGAGTAGAGTTCGGCAATTGTGACCGGCTGACTGGCGCCAGACCGCAACAGGATATCAAAGGTGAGCGGCGTGCCGGTTGCATCGGCCATACGGCCGTTTTGCACGCTATAGCCCGCCTCGGCCAGCAGGCGAAGGGCGCGGCGGGTGTTGGCGCGGTTTGACAGGGATCCGTCGGACATTGGCAAAGTGTAGCCCTCCAATGTTCCGGGCAGTAGCGCGGGTTGGAACGGGATCAGCAAGTCACGTACCGCTCCGCTGGCAGGCGCTGACGCCATCCCGAGAACCGAGTTGGAGAAATACGAGGTGATGCGCGGCTGTGTGCCGCCATTGAGGGCTGCATTGATGAATTCGAAGTTGAACGCATGGATCAGGGCCTCGCGCACGCGCCAGTCCTGAAAGACCGGCTTGCGGGTGTTCATCACCCAGCCTGCAATCCCGGAGGGGCGTTCGTTGGGGATCTCCGACTTGACTACTTCTCCGGATGTCACGGCGGGAAAGTTGAAGTTGGTTTCCCACTTTGCGGCATTGAATTCACGCACGCTGTCGACCTCGCCGGCACGAAACGCCTCGAAGGCGACATCGCCATCGGTGAAAAACTCGTATTTGATTTCGTCCAGATTGTGCTGTCCGCGATTGAAGGGCAGATCGACCCCCCACCAGTCGGGATCCTTTTTGAGGGTCACAAAGCGGCCAGCCTCGTAATCGGCGATGACGTAAGGGCCAGAGCCGACCGGTGCCTGAAGTGTGCTGTCATCAAAGGGGCGATCGGCAAAATCGGCTTTTTTCAGGATCGGTCTGAGCCCGAGAATCAGGGGCAATTCATTATCTTGGGTGTTGAAGGTAAACCGCACGCTGCGCGGGCCGCTGATTTGCGATGTCTCGACCTTTTGCCAGCTGCTGTGATAGCGCGGATGGCCCAGCGTGCCCAACGTCTCGAAACTCCACAAGACATCTTCGGCGGTGACCGGGCTTCCATCAGAGAATCGGGCCTCGGGGCGTAGCGTGAATTCGACCCACGAGCGGTCGGGGGCGGTCTCTATCGATTCGGCCAAAAGCCCGTAAAGCGTAAAAGGCTCGTCCCAGGAGCGGCCCA
Organism: Paracoccaceae bacterium; assembly: GCA_047629975.1. GTDB lineage: Bacteria > Pseudomonadota > Alphaproteobacteria > Rhodobacterales > Rhodobacteraceae > JBLHUT01. The sequence continues at coordinate 5,097 of JBLHUT010000149.1, read as the reverse complement.
TCAACGTCTCGAAGCCGTACGTGCGCCAACCGTAAGGAGCGGAGCCTTTCAATATAAAGGGGTGCAAGCTGTCAAAGCCGCCCGTTTCGGCAAAAACGATGCGTCCGCCCTTTGGTGCATCAGGGTTCACATAGGGGAGTGACACAAAATCCGGTGTCAGATCGGGGTCGCCATACATAGCTATGCCATGTTCGGGTTCTGCTGTGGCGATGCTTGCGGCGCAAACAATTGCAGCAATTCCCGCAAAACTGCCTGAAAATTCCAAGAAATTTACTCTCATCCGTGCCTGTCTCCCGATCTGGCGGGCGTTTGCCCTGTCTTGTTGTGTGCGAACCTATGCCTCCCTTTCAGGCATTTCAAACTTTTAACTTGGAGTGTCCCGCTGCGTTGGCTATAACAAGGGCACTGCTCGATAGGTTTCTTGCCTGTATGAAACCTGCCTCAATAACTTAACGCCGGCTTCGTGCCGGCGTTTTTTTTCGTCTACGGCCTTTTTCGGGCAGCGACTTTGATACTTGGCATTTATTCCGCGTGTGCAGCATGCGATGCAGGGTCCGGACAGATATTCATAACGGTTAAGGACGTGTAAAATGACGCTTGCAGGCAAGACAGCAGTAATCACCGGCTCAACCTCTGGCATCGGGCTTGGAATCGCGCAAGAATTCGCCAAGGCGGGCGCGGATGTTGTGATCAACTCATTTACCGACACTCCCGAAGATCACGCGATTGCGGCACAGATTGCTCGGGAATGCGGCGTGACGGCGCGTTTTATCAGCGCCGATATGTCGGACGGGGCGCAATGTCGTGATCTGATCGTACAGGCGGGCCGCTGTGATATTCTGGTGAACAATGCCGGTATTCAGCACGTCGCACCGATCGACGAATTTCCAACCGAAAAGTGGGATGCGATTATTGCGATCAACCTGACATCGGCGTTTCACACCACTGCCGTGGCGTTGCCGATGATGCGTGCTGCGGGATGGGGCAGGGTGATCAACATCGCCTCGGCCCATGCCCTGACCGCGTCTCCGTTCAAATCGGCCTATGTTGCGGCCAAGCACGGGGTGGTCGGGCTTACAAAAACGACCGCACTTGAAACGGCGCAAGAGCAGATCACAGCCAATGCGATCTGTCCGGGGTATGTGCTGACACCGTTGGTCGAGGCGCAAATTCCCGACACGATGGAAAAATATGGCATGACCCGCGAGCAGGTCATCAAGAACGTCCTGCTGGATCGTCAGCCCTCGAAGGAATTCGCGACCATCGCGCAGGTGGCCGGAACGGCGCTTTTCCTGACGAGCGAGTCTGCTGCGCAGATCACAGGCACCACATTAAGCGTCGATGGCGGCTGGACGGCGCTTTAGCATGACAAAACGTATCAATCTGGCGCTTCAGGGGGGCGGCGCCCACGGCGCGTTCACGTGGGGTGTTCTGGACAGGCTTTTGCAGGAAACCGATCTGGAAATTGCCGCTATTTCGGGAACTTCTGCAGGTGCGTTGAACGGTGCGGCTTTAAAGGCGGGCATGGCGCAGGGCGGGCGCGAGGGCGCGCGCGAAAACCTTGACTGGTTGTGGGAGCAGATCGGGGCAACCGGCGACACGCCTTTGTCGGTCTGGATGCGACCTTTTATGCCCAGCCCCGGCATGCTGGCCAGTTTGATCGAACGCAGTCCGGGGTTCAGGATGTCGGATGCCTCTTCGCGGGTGTTTTCACCGTATGATTACGGTGCTCTTTACAAGAACCCTTTGAAGGCGATTGTCGAACAGTTCCGGTTCGACACCATCTGTTCACAAGACGGGCCGGCGTTGTTTATCTCGGCCACGAATGTGCGCAGTGGCAAGATTCGTGTGTTCGATGCCGCCGAGATCACCACGGATATCATCCTTGCCTCGGCCTGCCTGCCGACTGTGTTTCAGGCGGTCGAGGTTCTGGACACGCGCACAAACACGCTAGAGGCTTATTGGGATGGCGGGTACACCGGTAATCCGGCGCTTTTTCCGCTCTTTGCACCCGACCTGCCCGAGGATGTGGTGATTGTGAACATCAACCCGCTGTACCGCAAGGACGTTCCGGTTGCTGCGCACGACATCCAGAACCGGATCAACGAGATCAGCTTCAACTCCTCGTTGTTGCGCGAATTGCGCGCGATCGATTTCGTCAAGGAGTTGATCGCCACCGGCAAGGTCGCAAAGGACGCCATGAAAGATGTCAGGGTTCACATGATCGCGGACGACGATTTGATGCGGTCGCTGTCGGTGGCCACAAAAATGATCCCTGTGCCGCATGTTCTTTCTGAACTGAAAACCGCCGGACAGCAGGCGGCAGAGAAATTTTTGACGCAAAACAAGGCGTCCTTGAGCCACGCAGCAACCTTGGATGTCCGCAGCCTGATCGACTGAGACACTGGCTTCAGGCGTCGATTTCGACTTTTGGCGCAGCAGCGGGAGACTGTTCTTTCGGAACGACAAGCGGCGCGGCCACCACGGGTGGTATTTGGCCCCCGCGTGCCGGTTTGAGCTCGTTGGGATAGACAAGTCCGGCCGAAATCACCAGTTTTGCGGCATCCTCGATCGTCATATCCAGATAGATAAGGTCGCAATCGGGCACAAACAGCAAAAAGCCCGATGTCGGGTTTGGTGTCGTCGGCAGAAAAACCGACGTCATCTTGTCGTCGCGCGGAACCTTTTGGCGAACCTCGCCCTTGGCCGTGGTCGAGACAAATCCGATAGACCAGATCCCGATACGCGGGTATTGCAGCAAAACGGCCTTGTCGAATTTGGCCTCGCTTGATTGCGAGAAAACCGTCTCGGCGATCTGCTTGAGCCCGTTATAGAGCGAACGCACAACCGGCATCCGGTCCACGACGCTTTCGGCCCAGCGGATAAAGGATCGCCCGATCAGGCCTTTTGCGGTCCACCCCACAAAGATCGTGAACAGGAAAAAGACCACAACACCAATGCCACGTACATCGGCCTGCGTTTCTTCCCAGCCAAAGAGGGTTTGGAACAACCGGTCGGGCTTGTAAGGGTCGGGCACGAACGGCAGCACAAACCCGTCGACCCAGCCGATCACCGTCCAGATCAGCCAAACCGTCATTCCCACAGGTGCAATCACGACCAGCCCTGTCAGGAAACTGGATCGCAGCCCCCCAAGCATCCCCAATCGACGACGCGACGGAAGACCGGGGTGGTTGTCATGGTCGTGGTCTTGCATTTGTACTTCCTTGCGCGAATTTACCCACAGTTAAGCACCTCGATACCAAGACTCAAGGGACGCGGCATTTATATGCGCCTACCTGAGCCGATCTAGGCCCGGGCGTGCTTGCGGGTGCTGATTTCATGGGCAATCCGCGCCCCCAGACGCGCATTGTTCAGCACCAGTGCAATGTTTGCCGCCAAAGAACGCCCCTCTGTCAGCTCGAATATGCGCGCCAGCAAGAACGGTGTCACCGCCTTTGCCGCGATGCCTTGTTGTGCGGCTTCGTGCAATGCGCGTTCGATGACCGGCGTCATGACCGAAAGCGGAATTTCACTTGCTTGCGGAATGGGATTGGCCACAAGTTGCCCTCCCGGCACTCCGAGAGACACACGCATCAGATGGGATTTTGCAATCTGTGCTGCGTCATCCATCCGCAACGGACTTACCAGCCCCGAACTCTGCGCCCAAAAGGCAGGAAACGCGTCCTGACCAAAGGCAATGACCGGAACGCCAAGGGTTTCGAGCACTTCGAGGGTTTTGGGGATATCCAGAATGGCCTTTGCGCCGGCAGCCACGACCGTCACCGGTGTGGCGGCCAGCTCGTACAGGTCGGCCGAAATATCAAAGCTGGCTTCGGCGCCGCGGTGCACCCCGCCGATACCGCCCGTCGCAAAGACCGCAATATCCGCCAGATGTGCGGCGATCATCGTGGCCGCAACAGTCGTGGCACCGGTCCCACCGTTGGCGATGCAAACGGCCAGATCCGCACGCGATAATTTTGCCGCGCCGTGCATTTGTGCCAGTTTTTCCAGATCCTCCGGACCAAGTCCGATTTTCAACCGCCCGTCCAGAACCGCAATCGTGGCTGGCACCGCGCCGTGGGCGCGCACCTCGGCCTCGACCTTTCGAGCCGTTTCAAGGTTTTGCGGAAATGGCATCCCGTGGGTGATGATGGTACTTTCCAGTGCAACAACAGGCGCGCCGATAGCTTTGGCTTGCGCAACTTCGGTGCTGAAATCCATGGGCAGGGTCATAGGGTTGTTTCTCCTGAAACATAAAGTGCGGTCACATCGAGAGCCGCGTCGAGGGCGGTTTGCGGATCGGATCCACGGCGTTCGGCGGCAATGTGGGCGGCCATGAACGTATCGCCTGCGCCAGTAACCCGCACGACGGTAACCGGTGGCGGATGCCCGTTCAAAAGTTGCGTCCCAAAGGCCAGCGCGCACGGATGCCCGCCGTCCGTCACCAACACCCGGGCGACACCGTGGGTGCGCAAGGCACGCGCGGCTTCTTCGGCGCTGCCAAGTCGGGTGCCAAGCAGCAGTTCGGCCTCGATCCGGTTGATATATAGTGTCAGACCGACGTGGTGCAGCACCGGCTCCAGCCTGCGGACCTTACCCGGAGAGGCTGGCGCCACGCGCAAATCGGTACCTGCAAATGCGGGATCGGCCACGATCTGCCTCAAAAGGCTCTCTGTCAGGTTGCCATCCAGAACAATCGCGCCTTCAAATTCCGCGCCCATCCGGCCGTCGAGAAACGGCATGAGGATGTGTCCTGCGGCAGCCTCCAGCGAATGGGCATCCGCCACCGCTGCAATTAGTCCGTTTTCCGCCTCGATGGCCATGTACTGATCGGTCGGAAGGTCACTCCGGTACACGTGGCTGATATCAAGCCCGAGCGCGGCACACGCCAACAACAATTCGTCACCCGCCGCATCGCGCCCCACCGCCGAGAGCAGGACAGGGCGCACACCGGCCCGCCGCAGTGCCATCGCCACATTCAAAGCGACCCCGCCAGGAAGACGGGTTATCCGCCCCGCAACATCATGTCCTGCGCGCATTGAAACGGATGTGCGTCCGATCACATCCCACAACACCGCTCCGATGCAGATAATATCC
>JBLHUT010000148.1:0-9061 GCA_047629975.1 Paracoccaceae bacterium | reverse complement strand
TCAGCTCGATTACATCAGCAAACCGTATTCGGTGATCGAGCTGATGGCGCGTGTTCGGGCACAGTTGCGCCGGACCCGCGCGGCAAGTGTCGGTGGCACGATCGCATTTGACGACATCGTGCTGGATGCCGAATCCCACCGGGTCACGCGCGATGGTAACCTGATCAAGCTGGGGCCAACCGAATTCCGGCTCTTGACGACCTTCATCGAGAAACCGGGCCGTGTCTGGAGCCGGGAGCAATTGCTCGACAGGGTCTGGGGGCGCGAGATCTATGTCGATACCCGCACGGTCGATGTGCATATCGGACGGCTGCGCCGTGCCTTGTGCCAATTCGGCGGCAGCGATCCGGTGCGCACGGTACGCGGTGCGGGCTATGCGTTGGGCTGATGGATCAGGCGGTCATTCTACGGTGACAGACTTGGCAAGGTTGCGTGGCTGGTCAACATCGGTGCCTTTTGCAACAGCCGTATGATACGCCAGAAGCTGTGCCGGAAGCGCATAGAGGATGGGGGCCACGGCCGCGTCGGTTGTCGGCATCGTTACAGTCTGCCACGCACCCTCGCCTGCGGCGGCAACGCCCTTTGCATCGCTGATCAAAAGCACCTTTCCGTTGCGGGCCATGACCTCTTGCATGTTCGAGACGGATTTGTCGAACAGCGGGTCACTGGGAGCCATCACAACCACCGGCACGTGCTTGTCCACCAATGCGATGGGGCCATGCTTGAGTTCGCCCGACGCATAGCCTTCGGCGTGGATGTAGCTGATTTCCTTTAACTTGAGCGCGCCTTCCATCGCGAGCGGATACATCGACCCACGCCCAAGAAACAAGATATCGCGCGCTTCCGAAAGCCCCTTGGCGGCGGCCTCTATCGGCTCTGCATTGGACAGCACATGGTTCATCAAACCGGGCAGGCTTTGCAGCGCATCAAGGTGCGTCGACAGTTGTGCGGGCGTGAGGGTGCCACGATCCTGTGCCGCTTTGAGCGCAAGCAAGAACAGCACCGTCAATTGACAGGTAAAGGCCTTGGTGGAGGCGACGCCGATTTCTGTGCCGGCAAGGATCGGCAGGGCAATCTGCGAGGCCCGCGCGATAGAGCTTTCTGCCACGTTCACCACCGACGCGATTGTGGCGTGCGGCGCGCAATAGCGCAGGGCGGCAAGTGTGTCGGCGGTTTCTCCGGACTGGCTGACAAACAGCGCCAGCGTGCGCGACGGGATCGGTGGTTCGCGGTAGCGGAATTCCGATGCGATATCGACTTCGACAGGCAGGCGGGCGATCTGCTCGATCCAGTATTTTGCGGTCAGGCAGGCGTAGAACGCGGTGCCACAGGCCACCATCGTAATGCGGTCGAAGGTTGCAAAATCAAGACCCGGTTCGGGCAGGATGATCTTTCCCTCGCGCACATAATGGGCAATGGCCTCTGATAGTACGACGGGCTGTTCGGCAATCTCTTTTGCCATGAAATGCCGGAAACCGCCTTTGTCTATCCGTGTCAGATCCACTTTGACCTGCTTTACGGGCCGTGTGACGGGGTGGTTTGCAGCATCGAAAATGTCAACGCTTGTGCGGGTCAGAACCGCGTGATCGCCTTCCTCCAGATAGGTGATCCGGTCCGTCAATGGCGCCAGCGCAAGCGCATCGGACCCGACATAAACCTCTGCGTTGCCGTGACCGATCGCCAGTGGCGACCCGCGCCGCGCCGCGATCAAAATGTCCTCTTCGCCCTCGAACAGGAAACACAACGCAAATGCTCCTTCCAGCTTGGACAGGACTTTTACCGCTGCTTCGTGGGGGCCGTGGCCCTGATCCATGAAGGATTGCGCCAAAAGAGCGATTGTTTCGGTGTCGGTGTCGGTTTGCGCGTGCAACCCGTTTGCGGCCAGCATGGCACGCAATTCCCGGTAATTCTCGATGATGCCATTGTGCACAACGGCCACAGGGCCGGCGCGGTGCGGGTGCGCGTTGGTGACATTGGGCGCGCCGTGTGTCGCCCAGCGCGTGTGCCCGATGCCTGCCTTGCCTGCCAATGGCTCGTGCACAAGCAGGTCTTGCAGGTTGATCAACTTTCCAACAGCGCGCCGCCGGTCGAGTGTGCCGTTATTGATTGTTGCAATGCCGGCGCTGTCATAGCCGCGATATTCCAGCCGTTTAAGCGCCTCGATCAACAAAGGTGCTGCTTCGTGCGTGCCAAGGATGCCAACGATTCCGCACATGTTATTCTTCCTCCCGGCTGGATTTGAGCGCGCGCAGCCGCTCGAACAGGCGCACGGCAAGACCCAGTTTGTTTTGTTGTGGCGCACGTGCCAGCGCAAGCGCGCCCGCAGGGACATCCGATGTGATCGTCGCCCCCGACGCCGTCATTGCGCGGTCGCCGATGGTCACAGGGGCCACCAGCATTGTGTCGGACCCGATAAAGGCATGGGCCCCGATGGTGGTGTGATGCTTGAACACGCCGTCGTAATTACAGGTGATTGTGCCGGCACCGATGTTGGTGTCCCTGCCGACCGTGGCATCCCCGATATAGCTCAGGTGGTTGACCTTGACCCCTTCTGCAAGGGTTGCGTTTTTGATCTCCACAAAATTTCCCACGCGGGTGTTTTCCGAAAGCTCCGCCCCGGGGCGAAGTCGCGCATAGGGGCCGACAACGGCCCCGCGCGATACGTGGCATCCTTCAAGGTGGCTGAACGCGCGGATTGTGGCGCCGGTTTCAACGGTCACTCCGGGGCCAAAGACGACGTTCTGCTCGATCAGAGCATCGCGCCCGATATAAGTGTCGTAGGAAAAGAACACCGTGTCGGGCGCCGCAAGCGTTACACCGTTTTCAAGCGCGTCCGCGCGCGCGCGCCGCTGGAACACCGCCTCGGCGGTCGCAAGATCGACACGGGAATTGACGCCCATGGTTTCGGCCTCGGCGCAGGTTACGGCGGTGGCCTTTAACCCGCGTGCGCGTGCCAGAGCGACGATATCGGTCAGATAGAATTCGCCGGCGGCGTTGTTGTTTTCTACCGCGTCGATCAGCGTGAACAATGTGTCACGGTCGGCTGTGATGACGCCGGAATTGCACAGTGTGATCTCGCGTTCACGGGTGCTTGCGTCCTTGTATTCTACGATCCGTTCAAGGGTTGCGCCGTCCATGACCAAACGCCCGTAGCGCGCCGGATCAGCGGCCTCGAAGCCCAGCACGACGATGTCGTGCTCCGCCCGCGCGTTTTGCATCGCGGCAAGCGTGGCGGGCGAGATAAAGGGGGTGTCGCCGTAAAGCACGATCACGTCGCCGGGCGCATCGGCAAGTGCGGCGCGCGCCTGTTGGACGGCATGCGCCGTGCCCAGCTGTTCGGCCTGTATCACGACGCTGGCGTCGGGGTCGTAATCGTGTGCGGCCGCGCCCACGGCCGCGGCACCGTGGCCGGCGACAATCACGATGCGGTGCGGCTCCAGTTGGCTGGCTGACATCATCGCGTGGTGCAAAAGCGGTGCGCCGGCGACATGATGCAGCACTTTCGGAAGATCCGATTGCATCCGTGTGCCTTGTCCGGCGGCGAGAATTACGAGGCTGACCTGCATGAAGAGCTCTTTCCAAAGTGGTTGGGTCTTTGTATCCGCTGGGGGCCGCGCCGCAAGGGGGCGGTGGGTCACTTGGCATGACAACAAGTTACACAAGCTATGATACGGGGAAGAGCGATGCGAACGGTGATTTTCGATCTCGACGGAACTTTGGCAGACACAAGCGGCGATCTGATTGCGGCGGCGAATGCGTGTTTTGTGGGGCTGGGCCACGGCAGGCTGCTGGACCCGAAAGCCGATGCTGCGACGGCGCTGCGGGGGGGGCGTGCGATGCTCACCTTGGGGTTTTCACGTCTTGAAGGCACTTTTGACGCGGATATTCTGGAGGCCGCGATCACGGCGCAATATTCGGTTTTGTTGCGGCATTACGACGACCGGATTGCGGAGCATACGACGCTTTATCCGGGGGCGATCGCTGCGATAGATATGCTTGCCGGCAAAGGGTTTGCCATTGGCATCTGCACGAACAAACCCGCAGCTCTTGCTGAAAAGCTGATGCGGGCCTTGGGGGTGCGGGACCGTTTTGGTGCGTTGGTCGGAGCCGACACCTTGCCGGTGCGCAAGCCTGATCCAGCGCCGTTTTTCGCGGCGGTCCAGCAGGCAGGTGGTTCTGCGTCACGGGCGCTTTTGGTGGGGGACACGTTGACCGACCACACCACTGCGCGGGCGGCGGGCGTGCCTTCGGTGTTGGTGACATTTGGTCCTGGGGGGGAGGATTTGCGCGATCTGGGGCCGGATGCATTTTTGGATGATTATGCCGATCTGCCCGATCTGGCAGAGCGCCTTTTGCGTTAAAGGCGCAGGTCTGACAGCGGGGGGCTAGCGGGGGCTTGTAACAGCGGCTTGTGACAAAGACATGTGACAGGCCCCCATTGACCCCGCCGGGCCAAAGCCATAGCGTTTTTCAAAGTATCGTACCGGGCAGGGGGCCTTCGCAGATGTTCAATGCATCCATGCAATTCGATCTGGGCGAGGATGTAAACGCGCTGCGCGAGGCGGTTCATCGCTGGGCGCAAGAGCGGGTAAAGCCGCTGGCAGCCGAAATCGACGCCAAAAATGTCTTTCCGCACGCGTTGTGGCGCGAGATGGGCGATCTGGGGCTGTTGGGTATAACGGTCGAGGAATCGCTGGGCGGGTCGGGGATGTCGTATCTTGCCCACACGGTGGCGGTTGAGGAAATCGCCCGCGCCAGCGCCAGCGTTGCGTTATCTTACGGGGCGCATTCCAATCTGTGCGTCAACCAGATCAGGTTGAACGGCACGCCCGGGCAGCAGCAAAAATTTCTGCCCGGATTGATCTCGGGCGCGCATGTGGGGGCGCTTGCGATGTCCGAGGCGGGCGCGGGCAGTGATGTGGTGTCGATGTCCTTGCGTGCCGAAAAACGCAATGATCACTTCCGTCTGAACGGGACAAAATACTGGATCACCAACGGTCCGGATGCCGAAACGCTTGTGGTTTATGCCAAGACCGATCCAGAGGCGGGCAGCCGTGGCATCACGGCGTTCTTGATCGAAAAGAGCATGACGGGTTTCTCGACAAGCGCGCATTTCGACAAGTTGGGAATGCGCGGGTCCAACACGGCCGAACTTGTGTTCGAGGACGTGAAGGTGCCCTTTGAAAACGTGCTGGGTGAGGAAGGTCGCGGGGTCGCGGTGCTGATGTCGGGGCTTGACTACGAGCGGGTTGTTCTGGCGGGCATCGGGACGGGGATCATGGCGGCGTGTCTTGACGAGGTGATGCCGTATATTTCACAGCGCAAGCAATTCGGGCAACCGGTCGGCAGTTTTCAGCTGATGCAGGGCAAGATTGCCGACATGTACACCGCTATGAATTCCGCGCGCGCCTATGTCTACGAGGTGGCGCGCGCGTGTGACAAGGGCACGGTGACGCGGGCCGATGCGGCGGCCTGTGTGCTCTATTCCTCCGAGGAGGCGATGAAGCAGGCGCATCAGGCTGTGCAGGCTCTTGGCGGGGCGGGTTTCATGAACGACAGCCCCGTGGCGCGGTTGTTTCGGGATGCCAAGTTGATGGAGATCGGCGCGGGCACGTCGGAAATCCGGCGCATGTTGATCGGGCGCGAATTGATGGGAGCGATGACATGAAGCTGCGCCACATCCTCAAGGGGGTGATCCTTGCGTTTCTTGCCGTGCAGGCGGTCTTCCTTGGAAGTCTGGGGTGGGACGCTGTCACAGGTACGCGGGCGCAACCGTCAGCTATCGAGAGCGGGTTGTGACTGGGAAATGACCGTAGCATCGTATCACGACTGGCGCGCGGGGTTTGAATGGAACCTGCCCGGACAACTCAACATGGCCCATGAAGTGTGCGATGACTGGGCCGCGCGCGACCCCGATCGTGTGGCGATTATTGATGCACAAAGCGGCGCGCACATCACCTATGGCGTTTTGCGACAGATGGCCGACACACTGGCACAGCATTTGCGCGAAAAAGGTGTGGCGCGCGGTGACAGGGTTGGGGTTTTGCGCGCCCAGCATGCGTGGACGGCGGCGGCGCATATCGCGGTCTGGAAGTTGGGCGCGATCTCGATCCCGCTGTTCGTGTTGTTCGGCGAGCAGGCTCTCGAAAGCCGTCTGAGGGACGCGGGGGCGGTGGCGGTGATCACCGATGCGCACGGTGCTGTGCGGCTTGGTGCGCTTGTGCTGCCCGAGTTGGCGCATGTTGTCGTGCCTGATGACTTGCCTGTCGTGCAAGGCGTTTTCGAGACGGTTTCGACCGGCCCCGAGGATCCGGCCGTGTTGATCTATACTTCGGGCACAACCGGTGGGCCAAAGGGCGCGCTGCATGGACACCGCATTTTGCGCGGGCATTTGCCGGGCGTCGAGATGTCGCATGATTTGTTGCCCCAACCCGGCGACCGGCTGTGGACCCCTGCCGATTGGGCATGGATCGGCGGTTTGTTCGACGTGCTGATGCCTGCGCTGTGGCACGGGGTTCCGGTGGTTGCGGCACGGTTTACCAAGTTTTCGGGCGCACAGGCGGCGGAACTGATCGCACGCCACAAGGTGCGCAATGTCTTTTTTCCGCCGACGGCGCTCAAGCTTTTGAAGGCCGAGGGCGTGCGCCTGTCGGGCTTGCGCTCGGTTGCGAGTGGGGGCGAGCCGCTTGGCGCCGAAATTCTGGCGTGGGGGCGCGATGCGCTCGGTGTCACGATAAATGAATTTTACGGACAGACCGAATGCAACATGACCGTGTCGGCGTGCGGCGCCTTGTTCGAGGCCGTACCCGGGGCGATAGGGCGCGCGGTGCCGGGCCACGACGTACAGGTTATCGACGCGGTTGACGGCATCGGCGATATTGCGGTTCGGCGCGGTTCGGCGGCGATGATGCTGGGCTATTGGAACAACCCTCAGGCGAGTGCGGCAAAGTTCCGGGGAGAGTGGATGCTGACTGGTGACAGGGGCATTCAGGAGGGCGAAACGCTGCGGTTTGTGGGGCGTGACGATGATGTTATCTCCAGCGCCGGATACAGGATCGGTCCGGCAGAGATCGAGGATTGCCTGCTGGGCCATCCGGCTGTCGCAAGCGCAGGCGTCGTGGGCAAGCCCGATGCCACGCGCACCCAGATCGTGTGCGCTTTTGTTGTGCTCAAGCCGGGAGCCGTGGCGAGTGTCGAGGCGTTGCAGATGCATGTAAAAACGCGGCTTGCGGCCTATGAATATCCGCGCGAGGTGCATTTTGTCGAAACTTTGCCAATGACGGTCACCGGCAAGGTGATGCGCCGCGAGTTGCGCGCGATGTTGGAGCAGATGACATGAAAAAGCCTGATCCGGGGCTTGCGCGCCCGCTTGATCCGTCCTTGCTGGAGGATTTGCTGTCGCGGCAGCGCGCGTACGAAGACCAGCGCCAGACGCGGATGGGGCAGGGGGCAGAGCGTCTGACCGCGCCGTTTGGCGGTATGATCGCGCGTTTTATCCCGACCGGTCTGGTGCAGGCGGGGCTGCGCGCGGCGGACCGGGCGGTGGGGTTTACCTTGCCGCGCGGTGTGTCGGGGCACGATCGCGACGATCTTGAGGCGTGCGAACGCGCGGCGTTGGGGGTGCAGAAATGGGCCATGGGTGGCAACGCGGCGACCGGCGGGGCTGCGGGTTTTCTGGGGGCTGCGGGCTTGGGCGCCGATATCTCCGCGACAATCGCGCTTGGGGCGCGCAACGTGCGGGCGACGGCTGCGGCTTACGGGTTCAACGACGACAGCGAGGCCGAGGCAGCCTTTCGCCTGCTGGTGATGGAGGTCGCGACCCGGCAGGCCGACAAGGGCCGCAAGGAAACACTTGGAAATCTGCGCGACATGGCGGCGGCGCTGAACACTCCCGAAGGGCGGATTGCGATGAAAAAGGGGGGTGAATGGGTGTCTGAAAAGGTTGTCGAACGGATCGCGCGGCAATTGGGGGTCAGCCTTGCGGGGCGCAAGGCCGGACAATTGGTCCCGTTTCTGGGCGGCGCCGTTGCGGCGGTGGTCAACGCAAGCTTTCAGGCCGATATCAGCCGTGCGGCACGGTATGCCTACCGGCAGCGTTGGTTGATGAACCGGACCCTTTTGCCTGCCCCTCAGGAGACAAGATGAAGATCAAGAGCCAGATTATCATCGGTTCAGCCGAAAGTTCGGCCAACCGTGCCGCCCATCTGGAGGCACTGGAGCAGGTGTCCGATGCCGCCGGTATCGCCATGGCAGGTGGCGGCGAACGGGCCCGCGAGCGCCATTTGGGGCGTGGCAAAATGCTGCCGCGTGCCCGTGTGGCGACCTTGCTTGATCCGGGAAGCCCGTTTCTCGAGGTCGGGATGATGGCGGCGCACGGCCTTTATGACGGGGCGGCACCCGGAGCGGGGTTGATTGCGGGCATTGGTCTGGTGATGGGCCGGCAGGTCATGGTTGTGTGCAACGATGCCACCGTAAAGGGCGGTACCTATTATCCGATGAGCGTCAAAAAGCATCTGCGCGCGCAAGAGATCGCCGAGGAAAACCACCTGCCGTGTGTCTATCTTGTGGACAGTGGCGGGGCCAATCTTCCCAATCAGGACGAGGTGTTTCCCGACCGTGATCATTTCGGCCGCATTTTCTACAATCAGGCAAGAATGAGCGCGAAAGGCATCGCGCAGATCGCTGTTGTGATGGGGTCGTGCACGGCGGGCGGGGCCTATGTTCCGGCGATGTCGGATGTGGCGATCATTGTCAAAGAACAGGGCACGATTTTTCTGGCGGGGCCACCGCTTGTCAAGGCTGCCACCGGCGAGATCGTGAGTGCCGAGGATCTAGGCGGGGGCGATGTGCATACCCGCCTCTCGGGCGTTGCCGATTATCTGGCCGAGGATGATGCCCACGCGCTGGCGTTGGCGCGCAGGGCGGTGGGCGGGTTGAACGGGCCGGTGGCCGCCGCACAGGTTCAGTGGCAAACCCCGCAGGAGCCGGCCTATGATCCCGATGAATTGCTGGATGTTGTCCCCGCAAGCCTGTCGACGCCCTATGACATCCGCGAGGTGAT
>JBLHUT010000147.1:0-9123 GCA_047629975.1 Paracoccaceae bacterium | reverse complement strand
TGACGGCAGGATCGCACCGCCGTGGACACGCTCAAGCTTGCCCGCTTCGGCAAGATCGGTCAGGTCGCGCCGGATGGTTTGAAGCGTGACGCCGAACTGCTCTGCCAATCCCTCGACTGTCACTTTTCCCAGTCGCTGGGCCGCTTCAAGGATTTCGGGATGACGGAAGGTTTGAGACATCGGTGTTCTCCTTGGTGCATTTATGCGTGTTTGGGTCGCGTGGCACAAGCGCGGGTTCGATTTTGCTCGGTTTGGGATTGAATTGGTCAGATTGAGCAATTTCGGGGAGGAAAATGTTGATACCCGGAATATTTGACCTAAAACGAACAAAAACGAAAATAATTGTTGCGCGATCCCTGCGCGGTCCCTAACGCTTTCGTGTAAGCAAACGATTGACAGGGGGGAGCGCTTGTCGGATTCGACGTCAGAACCGGACATTTTTGATCTGTTCATCATTGGTGGCGGGATCAATGGATGTGGCATTGCACGCGATGCCGCTGGCCGCGGGATGCGGGTGGCTTTGGCCGAGATGAACGATCTTGCGTCGGCGACCTCCTCTGCATCGACAAAGCTTTTTCACGGTGGATTGCGGTATCTCGAGTATTTCGAGATCAATCTTGTGCGGCACGCACTGGAAGAGCGCGAAACGCTGTTGCGGGCGATGCCGCATATCAGCTGGCCGATGCGGTTCGTGCTGCCGTACCACCAAGACATGCGGTTCGAGACCGATACCCCCGCGTCGCGGGTGCTCAACAAAATCATGCCGTGGATGAAAGGGCGCCGTCCGGCGTGGATGATCCGTCTTGGCTTGTTCTTTTATGACCACCTTGGCGGGCGCAAGATCCTGCCGGCAACAAAGACGATCGCCCTGCACGGTACCCCCGAAGGCGCGCCCCTGAAAAGTCATTTCGAGAAGGCTTTTGAATATTCCGATTGCTGGATAGAGGATTCCCGTCTGGTCGTGCTCAATGCCCGCGATGCCAAAGAGCACGGTGCACAGATCATGGTGCGCACGCGGGTCGATGGCGCGGTGCGAAACGGCGATCACTGGGATGTCACCATCAGCGACTGCGAGACCGGTGTGACCCGTCTGTTGAAAGCGAAAATGCTGGTGAATGCGGGTGGCCCCTGGGTCGGCGACATTATCCACCAAAAGGTCCACATCAAATCGAACGAGGGCGTTCGCCTTGTGCGTGGGTCGCATATCGTGACCAAAAAGTTGTTTGACCACGACAAGTGCTATTTCTTTCAGGGCACAGACGGGCGAATTATCTTTGCTATTCCCTACGAGACCGATTTCACGCTGATCGGGACCACCGACGCCGAACATCACGATCCGCACGTAAAGCCCGAATGCACGCCCGAGGAGCAGTCGTATCTGGTGGATTTCGCCAACCAGTATTTCAAACAGGACATCAGCGTTGATGATATCGTCTGGACTTACTCCGGTGTGCGCCCGCTTTATGACGACGGGGCCAGCAGCGCGACTGCGGCGACACGCGACTACACGCTGAAAGTCGAGACAGGGGAGGGCGCAGGTGCGCCAATCCTGAATATATTCGGGGGCAAGATTACGACCTATCGCAAGCTTGCCGAGGATGCGATGGACAAGATTGTGCCGTACTTCCCCGGCACCTCGAAACACTGGACCGCCGGTGTGGCCCTGCCCGGGGGCGATTTCGGGGTTGGTGATGTGGACAAACTGGTCACGCGCCTAAAAAGCGATTTTCCCTTTCTTGACGACTTCTGGGCGCTACGGCTTGTGCGGGCTTATGGCACGCAAAGCTGGGATGTGCTTGACCGGGCCGCGTCACAGGACCATCTGGGCCGCGCTTTTGGCGCAACCCTGACCGAGCAGGAAGTGCGCTGGTTGATGGCGCACGAGTTCGCCCGCACCGCCGAAGACGTGGTGTGGCGTCGTAACAAGCTTGGCCTGCGGCTGTCTGCCGAAGAAATTCAATATCTTGATGTCTGGATGCGGGACAACCGTTCGCCGCTGGACGTACCGCTGGCGGCAGGTGCTGCCGAATGACGCTTTTGCGCTGTAATAACCGGAGAAACCCGACATGACGCTGCTTTTGAAAGGTGTCTCCAAGGTGGTGGAGGGTCTGACCCACATTCACCCCACAGACCTTGAACTGCAAAAAGGCACGATGAACGTCCTGCTTGGCCCGACCTTGTCCGGCAAGACATCGCTGATGCGTCTGATGGCGGGATTGGATGTGCCCAACACCGGACAGGTCTTCTGGAACGGTGATGACGTGACAGGGATGCGGGTGCAGGATCGCAAGGTCGCGATGGTCTATCAGCAGTTTATCAATTATCCGTCGATGAGTGTGTATGACAACATTGCATCGCCCATGAAGCTGATGGGCAAATCGAAGGTGGAGATTGACACCGCCGTGCGCGAAACGGCCGATTTGATGCAACTGACTCCGTTTCTGACCCGCAAACCGCTTGAATTGTCAGGCGGGCAGCAACAGCGGTGCGCGCTGGCGCGGGCGTTGGTCAAAAACGCAGGTCTTGTGCTGCTCGACGAGCCGCTGGCAAACCTTGATTACAAACTGCGCGAGGAGTTGCGCGCCGAGATCCCTAAAATTTTCGAAAAGTCCGGTGCAATTTTCGTTTATGCGACCACCGAACCCGAAGAGGCGTTGCTTTTGGGGGGGAACACGGCCGCTTTGTGGGAGGGTCGGGTGACGCAGTTCGGCCTGACGCCGACGGTCTACCGCAAGCCCACGAATGCAACCACGGCGCGGGTTTTTTCCGACCCGCCGATGAATTTCCTGAAGATGACGAAATCAGGTGGCAGGTTGTCCTTTGACAGCGATCATTCTGTGGCGGTTCCTGCGTCGATGCAGGGCGTTGCCGACGGGGTCTACACCGCAGGGTTCCGCCCCAACCACCTGTCGCTGAGTGCGGGCGGTGCGGATGCGATCGCGTTTGACGCACGCCTGACCGTTACCGAGATCACAGGCTCCGAGACATTCGTCCACCTTGATTATCACGGAAGCCGTTGGGTTGGTCTGGTCCACGGGGTGCAAAGCCTGGATCCGGGGCAAACCCTGCCGGTCTATCTTGATCCGGTTCATATTTATGTGTTTGCCCAAGACGGCGCGCTTGTGGCTGTCGCCCCTTATGCGGAGGCTGCGTAATGGCCAAGATTACTCTCGACAACCTCGCGCATTCCTATCTGTCGCATCCGAAAACCGAAGACGACTTTGCGCTCAAGGAGTTGAACCACGATTGGGTCGACGGCGAGGCTTACGCCCTTCTGGGCGCGTCGGGTTGTGGCAAATCAACCCTTTTGAACATCATTTCGGGGCTTTTGCATCCGTCACAGGGACGTATCCTGTTCAATGATGTTGACGTGACCGATGCGCCGACAGCAGAGCGTAACATTGCGCAGGTTTTCCAGTTTCCGGTGGTTTACGACACGATGACCGTGCGCGACAATCTGGCGTTTCCTTTGCGCAACCGCGGGGCTGACCCGACTTATGTGGCGCAACGGGTTCAGGAAATCGCCGCGATGATCGGCATGGAGGCGATGCTCAACCGTAAGGCGCGCGGCCTGACGGCGGATGCCAAGCAAAAGATCTCGTTGGGGCGCGGGATGGTGCGCGAGGACGTGAACGCGCTGTTGTTCGACGAACCGCTGACCGTAATCGACCCGCATATGAAGTGGGAGTTGCGTACGCAGCTCAAATCCTTGCACCACGAATTCGGTCACACGATGATTTACGTGACCCACGACCAGACCGAGGCCCTTACGTTCGCTGACAAGGTTGTCGTGATGCACGACGGGCGTGTGGTGCAGATCGGCACCCCGCAAGAGTTGTTCGAGCGACCTGCCCACACGTTTGTGGGGTATTTTATCGGCTCGCCGGGAATGAACCTGTTCGAGGCTACCGTCGAGGGCAACACGGCCGTTGTTGACGGCGTGACGGTCGCTCTTGGGGCCGGCTATCCGGCAACGGGCGGCAACGTTCAGCTTGGTGTGCGGCCGGAGTTTGTAAAACTGACCAGCGATGCGTCGGGGATACCGGCCAAAGTCACGCGCATCGAAGATGTGGGCCGCCACAAGATCCTGCGCCTTGAGGTGCAGGGGCGCCCGATCAGTGCGATCGTGGGCGAGGGCACGAATATCGCGGCTGATGCCAACTGGGTCACTTTCGACACCAAAGGCATCAACGTTTATTCCAACGACTGGCGTGTACGCGCCGAAGGGGAGGCCGCCTGATGAACAAGACTGTCAATCAAAAAGCATGGTTCCTTGTCCTGCCCGTTCTGGTGCTGGTTGCGTTTTCGGCGGTCTTGCCGCTTATGACGGTGGTCAATTACTCGTTTCAGGATACGTTCGGGAACAACAAGTTTTTCTGGGTGGGGCTTGAGTGGTTCGAGGACATGCTTGCCTCCGAGCGGATGTGGAATGCGCTGGGCCGGCAGTTGGCTTTTTCTGCGATTATTCTGGCCATCGAGGTGCCGCTTGGTATTTTCGTGGCACTGCATTTGCCCAAAAAAGGGTTCTGGGCGTCGGTGTGCCTTGTGCTGATGTCGTTGCCGTTGTTGATCCCGTGGAACGTGGTTGGCACGATCTGGCAGATTTTCGGCCGTGTTGATATCGGCCTGCTTGGCTACACGCTCGACAGTCTCGGGATTTCTTACAACTACACACAGGATTTCATTGCGGCGTGGGTCACGGTCATTGTGATGGATGTGTGGCACTGGACGTCGCTGGTGGCGCTGCTGGCCTATGCCGGTCTGCAATCTATCCCGGATGCCTATTATCAGGCCGCCAAGATCGATCAGGCGAGCCGCTGGAAAGTATTCCGCTACATCGAATTGCCCAAAATGGCAGGGGTGTTGATGATCGCGATCCTGCTGCGGTTCATGGACAGCTTCATGATCTACACCGAGCCGTTCGTTGTCACCGGTGGCGGGCCGGGCAATGCGACGACGTTCTTGTCGATCGATCTGGTCAAGATGGCGCTGGGCCAATTCGACCTTGGGCCTGCGGCGGCGTTCTCGCTCATGTATTTCCTCGTGATCCTGTTGATTTCATGGGTCTTCTACACTGTGATGACCAATCTTGACAAAAGGGACGGCGTGTAATGTCCGATACTGCAATTCAAGCATCCTCTGCACCGGCCATGGCTGACACCACGACCAGCCGCACGCGTGCGTCCCGTTCGGGCGGATTCAGGATAAATGTGTCGGCTGTCGTTATGACGCTCTATCTGCTGTTCTTGTTGCTGCCGATCTATTGGCTGATCAACATGAGCCTGAAGACGAACACAGAGATCCTGAGCACATTTTCGTTGTGGCCCAATGATCTGACGTTTGCCAATTACATCAAGATCCTGACCGACGAGAGTTGGTACATGGGTTATGTCAACTCGTTGATTTATGTGGTGACAAACACTGTGATCAGCCTGTCTGTCGCGTTGCCGGCGGCCTATGCCTTTTCGCGCTACAGCTTTATGGGCGACAAGCATCTGTTCTTTTGGTTGCTGACCAACCGGATGGCGCCGCCTGCGGTGTTCGCGCTGCCGTTTTTCCAGCTTTATTCTTCGGTTGGCCTGTTTGACACGCATATCGCGGTGGCGCTTGCGCATTGTTTGTTCAACGTGCCGCTGGCGGTGTGGATCCTCGAAGGGTTCATGCGCGGGGTGCCAAAAGAGATCGACGAGACGGCATATCTTGACGGGTATTCGTTTCCGCGCTTTTTCATCCGCATCTTCACACCGTTGATTGCCTCTGGCATCGGGGTTGCGGCGTTCTTTTGCTTCATGTTCTCGTGGGTCGAATTGCTGCTCAGCCGCACGTTGACGACTGTGGACGCAAAACCGATTGCCGCAATCATGACCCGCACCCAAGGGGCTGCGGGCATCGATTGGGGCGTGTTGGCGGCGGCAGGGGTGCTGACGATCGTACCGGGCGCGCTGGTGATCTATTTTGTCCGTAACTACATCGCCAAGGGCTTTGCCCTCGGCCGGGTCTGAGGAGAGCTGCACATGGCTTGGATGGCATGGACCACACCGACCGCGATTTTCTTTGTCGTGATCGCCTGTCTGCTGCTCACCTTTACGGTGCTGGCAATCAAATTTCCCGAAACGCCCCGTGTGGGCATCCTTCGGATCGAAACAACGCGGGGGGATCGTTTGTTTATCACCCTGCTCGGCTCGGCCTTTCTAAATCTGATCTGGCTGGGTCTGGAGGTCGGGCCGCAGCCCTATGCGCTGCTGGCCTGCCTTGTTTATGCCGGCGCTGTGTTTCGCTGGGTATAGGCAGGAAAACTGGTTTGTCCGAAAGGTCTTCGGGCGACTGCAACGAACAGTTCTAAAACATCTGGGAGGATAAAATGAGTCTGACTTTAAAATCAACCACAGCAATGGGTGCCGCACTTGCGATGCTTGCTGCTCCGGTCTGGGCCGGTATGGACGAGGCGAAAGCCTTCCTCGACGGCGAGGTTGCCGGATTGTCGGTTCTGTCGCGTGCCGATCAGGAAGCGGAGATGCAGTTCTTCGTTGATGCCGCGCAGCCGTTTGCCGGCATGGAGATCAAGGTCGTGTCGGAAACGATCACGACACACGAGTACGAAAGCCAGGTCCTTGCCCCGGCGTTCACGGCCATTACCGGCATCAAGGTCACCCATGACCTGATCGGTGAAGGGGATGTTGTCGAAAAGCTGCAAACACAAATGCAGTCGGGCGAAAACATCTATGACGGCTATGTCAATGACAGCGATCTGATCGGCACCCACTGGCGCTATCAGCAGGTGCGCAACCTGACCGACTGGATGGCCGGCGAGGGCGCGGACGTGACCAACCCCGGTCTCGACCTTGAGGATTTCATCGGCATCCAGTTCACGACTGCTCCTGATGGCAAATTGTACCAGCTGCCCGACCAGCAGTTCGCGAACCTTTACTGGTTCCGGTATGACTGGTTCAACGATCCCAAGAACCAGGAAGATTTCAAGACACAGTTCGGCTATGATCTTGGTGTGCCTGTCAACTGGGCGGCCTATGAAGACATTGCCGAGTTCTTCACCGGTCGCAATCTGTCGCACATGGGCGTCGAGGGCGATGTCTTTGGCAACATGGACTACGGCAAGAAAGACCCCAGCCTTGGCTGGCGCTATACCGACGCGTGGATGTCCATGGCTGGTATGGGCGATGTCGGAGAGCCGAACGGTCTGCCGGTTGACGAGTGGGGCATTCGTGTGAACGAAAATTCCCAGCCTGTCGGGTCCTGTGTGGCACGTGGTGGTGCGACGAACGATGCGGCCGCGGTTTACGCTGTGACCAAAGCGATCGAATGGCTTCAGAAGTACTCGCCTCCTGCGGCGGCTGGTATGACATTCGGCGAGGCGGGTCCAATTCCGGCTCAAGGCAATGTCGCCCAGCAGATGTTCTGGTACACCGCGTTTACGGCGGCAACGGTTCTGCCTGATCTGCCCGTGATGAACGCGGACGGCACGCCCAAGTGGCGCATGGCCCCCAGCCCGCACGGCGTTTATTGGAAAGAGGGCCAGAAGGTCGGCTATCAGGACGTTGGATCGTGGACTTTGATGAAATCCACCCCTGTGGATCGTGCAAAAGCTGCATGGCTTTACGCACAATTCGTCACGTCCAAGACGGTTGATCTGAAAAAGGCCGACGTTGGTCTTACCTTCATCCGTGAGTCGACGATCAACTCCGATCACTTCACCCAGCGTGCAGACAAGCTTGGTGGTCTGGTCGAATTCTACCGTTCGCCTGCGCGGGTTGCATGGTCGCCCACCGGTACCAATGTTCCGGATTATCCGAAGCTGGCCCAGTTGTGGTGGCAGAACATCGGCGATGCAATGTCGGGTGCAAAAACCGCTCAAGAAGCACTTGATGCGCTTTGCGAGGCTCAGGAAAAGGTGATGGAGCGTATCGAGCGCGCCGGAATCCAGGGCGATATCGGCCCCAAGATGAACGAGCCACGTGACCCCGAGTACTGGTACGCCCAGCCCGGTTCGCCTGTTGCCAAGTTGGCCAACGAGGACGAAACACCGATCACCGTTAGCTATGACGAGTTGATCAAATCCTGGCAGCAGTAACTCTGTGGGAATAAATTAAGAACAGGGGCGCATTTTGCGCCCCTGTTGCGTTGTGGATCAGGTTTGTGGATCAGGGTTGAGCCCTTTGGTGGGGGCGCGGGGAATGACCTAGCGGAATTCGCCGGTACTCCACCGGATGCCGGGACGGATTTTTTCATCACGCCGCGGGGGTTTCTTCAAAAGAAGGGTCCGGACCTCTTTTGGCAAGGCGACCTGTGGAACAAGCACCTTTTGTGTGGCCGTAACGGGAGGGCGCGAGGATTGCGGCACGACGACGACCGGTGGCTGATCGTAACCTGCCATTTCCAGAAGCTGCGCGCTTTGAGTGTGCGCGGTTACGGGGCGTGCGGCAGGCAGGGTTGTAAACGGATCCAGATCATACCGGCCCCTGCTGGTAATTGTTGCTGTTATGGCATTGGCGCCGCTCGGGTCGGTTTGGTCTGTCAGGAGCCTGTGTGTGGATGGCCGTGCTTGTTCGGTTGCCATGGCACGGGTCGCGGACACAAAAGCCGAAACATCGGCGTTGCTTGCGGGGGTGGCCGTTACTGAAGGTGCCGCAATTGCCGCAGGATGCGCGGCGGCATTTTGATCTTCGGACGGCGTAAAGGACGGTGTGAAAAATGCAATTTGGGAATACGCCATAACGGCCATCGTTGCCGCAATGCCTACGCCGCCGGCAGTTGTCAAAATGATACTCAAAGCCATCGAGCTCTCCTTGTTGATAAGGGTATACTGCGCGTTCCGGTTGGAAATTGGTACGATTTTTGCAGTTTCGCACCGGTGCGGCGCATTCTCGCTTGTGGCGGGGCCTTGGTTGCAAGCTCGAGACCTTTGTAAGCCGGCAGCAGCAAATCCCCTTAGACTTCTATGAGGGCATGTGTAGAGTGCCCTCAAAACGTGCAGTGTGAGGTCAGGATGTTTTGCGAAAGCGAGATGAAACCGAGTATCGAACGAACGGCTTTCACACGCTGTACCGTTGCGATCACCCTGATTGCGGGTGGGTTCGTTCTGGCAACGGCGCATGGTGCGCGGGCTGA
>JBLHUT010000146.1:0-9131 GCA_047629975.1 Paracoccaceae bacterium | reverse complement strand
TGACTTTGGCGACAGAATGCCAAGCGGTGTCATCTGATAGATCGAAGCATCGGTCGCATAACGCCCGCGAGAGAATGTATCGAACATCAGGTCGCCCTGAACACGTTTGGAAAGAATTTCGGCGATTTCCGGCAATTTTCTGTCTCGCTGTTGGAATTACTGGGCTGTTTAGTGTTGACAGAATTATGAATTCAAAATTTAGTGACCACAATGAAAAAGATCACACGAGAGGCATTGGTGTCGGGATTGAAGACAATCCTGCACCCCGACAAGACCCGCGCCGGACCAAGACCGGAGCGGAACGGCAGGGCCATCGCGACAAAGACATCGCTTTTTAAAGCGAGCGTCGCGACTTGTGCGCCCCCGACACCCCGCCGATAAATCAAAAGCGGTCTGCAAAGGACCCACACGCGCCCAAAGCGGCGCCTTTCGACAACAACCGTTTGAAAAAGCGACACAGCGAAAACAACACTCTGGGAGGAGACAACGATGAAAGTTACGAAAACCCTGTGCACAGCCGCGGCCGCCGTTTCACTGGCAAGTGGGGCTTATGCCGCTGATATCACACTGAAGTTCGGACATGTGGGCAATCCGGGCTCCCTGTTCGAGGCCACGGCCAACAACTTTGCCGAATGTGCAAACGGGTCTTTGGACGGTGCTGTCGAGGTGCAAACCTTTGGGTCCTCGCAGTTGGGCAAAGACAAAGAGTTGCTGCAAAAGCTCAAGCTTGGTCAGGTCGACTTTGCGTTGCCCTCTTCGGTGATGTCGTCGGTGGATGATATCTTTGGTATCTTTGAAATGCCGTATATCATTTCTGACCGTGACCACATGCGCCGTGTTCAGGATGCGATGATGGACACCTTTCAGGGCGCGGCTCAGGCAAAAGGGTATCATATTGTCGGTCTGGCCGAAAACGGCTTCCGTCACATCACCAACAACACACGCCCCATCACGGTTCCATCCGACCTTGAGGGGATCAAACTGCGCACACCGAATGGCGTATGGCGTTTGAAGATGTTCCAGGAATACGGCGCAAACCCGACCCCGATGGCCTTTTCGGACGTATTCACCGCGCTGCAGACCGGTGTGATCGACGGGCAGGAAAACCCCTATGCGCAGATTGCATCGGCCAAGTTTCAAGAGGTGCAAAAATACCTGTCGATCACCGGCCACGTCTACACGCCCGGTTATATCCTGGCGTCCAACAAGCATTTCTCGAAACTGCCCGCGAACATTCAGGCCGCTTTGACAGACTGCGCCAGCAAGACACAGGACTTTACCTACGAAACAGCCGCGCGGTTTGAAACCGAGCTTCTGACAGTCATCAAGGACGCGGGCGTCGCGGTGAACGAAGCCGACAAGGCCGCCTTCATCGAGGCGTCCGCCCCGATCTACAAGGCGTTTGCCGACGAAGTCGAAGGCGGTCAGGAAATGATCGACCTCGTGCTTGGTCTTGGCAAGTCCGGCTAAAGGTACTTTCTGAAAATTGTGTTCGGGTGACAGGGTTTGCATGTCGCCCGAACACGTTTGTCTTGACGCCATTGTTTGCCGGCCGGGATATTGACCATCCCGCCAAGTCACACGGCAATCCGCGCAAAAGCTCAGCCCCCTAACGGAGCGACACCCATGCCCAATCTTCCCGGTATCATCTGGGTCCTCGGCAAGATCCTAGAATGGATCACCATTTCCCTGATGGTGCTTTTGACCCTCACCGTGACGCTTGCCGTCATCGCCCGCCTCATGGGGCAAAGTTTTTCGTGGTACGATGAAGTTGCGGCAATCATGCTGGCATGGATCACTTATTACGGCTCGGCGCTGGCCGCGTTGAACCGCCGTCATATCGGCTTTGACACTGTTCTGCTGGCGTTGCCCATCAGGTTCAGGATGATCGCGCTTCTGACGGGCGAGGCTATCGTGTTGCTCTTTTTCGTTCTCATGGCGCGCGCCGGTTTTCAGGTTCTAGAAGTGCTGGCAGGCGACAGGTTGATTTCGTTGAACTGGGTGCCGGTTCAATTCACACAGTCGATCATTCCGATTGGCGCATTGTTGTTCATCCTGTGCCAGCTTCTCAGCCTGCCGGGATATTGGAAGACCACGCTCGCGGGGATTTCGCTGGAGCATGCCGACATCGAAGAAGAAGTCGAAGCCGAGCTTGAAAAAAACAAGGATCGTATCTGATGCTTATGGCCGCAATCTTTGTTGCGTTGATGCTGATGATCTGCATCAATATTCCTATCGCTGTGGCGCTTGCCATGTGCGGTGTTATCGGGCTTGTGGCGACAGAGGGCACCGACAGCCTTGTCTCCATCGCGCTTGATATGTACGACGGCTCGACGAAATTCTCGTTGATCGCTATCCCGATGTTTGTTCTGGCGGGTGCGATCATGAATGCCGGCGGGATCACCGACCGGTTGATCAACTTTGTCACCAGCATCATCGGATTTATCCGGGGCGGGCTTGCGATGGTCAACATCGGCGTGTCGCTGTTTTTTGCCGAAATCTCGGGATCGGCTGTGGCTGATGTCGCGGCGATGGGTTCGATCCTGATCCCGCAAATGAAAAAGCGCGGCTACAGCAAGGAATTCTCGGCGGCGGTCACGTCGTCATCGGCTTCTTTGGCGATTATCATCCCGCCTTCGATCCCGATGATCCTTTATGCGGCCTCTGCCAACACTTCGGTCGAGCAATTGTTCGTGGCCGGTGTCGTGCCGGGTCTGCTGGGGGCCGCAGGGTTGATGGGCGTCGCGTATTTCTTTGCACGCCGGTATAATTTTCCGACCGAAGCCGCCTTCAACATGCCGCGCGTGCGGGAAACCTTTGTCGAGGCCCTGCCTGCATTTACACTTCCGGTGATCATCCTTGGCGGTATCTTTGGCGGTTTTGTGACCGCAACCGAGGCTGCGGGTCTGGCCGTTCTGGCCGCGATCGTCGTGTCGGCATGGTATCGCAACATCAACTGGCAGCACTTGCGCACCGCGATGCTGGACGGGGGGATGCAAACCGCCGTTGTGATGCTTCTGGTGGCGGCCTCTGTCTTGATGGGCGGATTCCTGACGCGTGCGCAAATCCCGCAGCAACTGGCAGAGGGGATTTTGTCGATCACCACCCAGCAATGGGCGATCTTGTTGATCCTGAACTTTTTCTTTCTGGTTGTCGGGTTCTTCCTGCATTCTGCGGCGGCGATCATTCTGGTCATCCCGATTGTTATTCCGCTGATCACTGCCGCAGGGATTGATCCGGTACATTTCGGTCTGGTTGTGACACTCAACCTTGCGATCGGGCAACAAACACCCCCTGTTGCCTCGGTTCTGATAACGGCCTGTTCGGTGGCGCGCGCCAATATCTGGGAGGTCTCGAAGGTCAACATATGGTTTGTCGGCGTCTTGCTGGCCGTGTTGATGCTGTGCACCTATGTGCCTTCCGTGCCCATGTTCCTTGTGGAGTATTTTTACCGATGACCGTTCAGGATGAACTCCTTCACGAGGTCCGCGACGGGACACTCTGGATCACCTTCAACCGACCGGCGGCGCGCAATGCGATCACGTTTGGCATGTATCACGCGCTGGCAGATCTGTGCGCGTCGGTGCCCACTGATGGCAGCATCAAGGCGGTGGTCATTTGCGGTGCCGGCGGCAAGGCCTTTGCGGCAGGGACCGACATGACCCAGTTTCGGGGCTTCAAGACACCTCAGGATGCGCTTGATTACGAAGCAAGCGTCGACGCGGTGCTCGACGCGGTGGAGCGCTGCGCGCTGCCCACAATCGCGGCGATCCACGGTGCGTGTACCGGTGGGGGCGCATCCATCGCGGCGGCCTGTGATTTGCGCATTACGTCTGCTGCGCTCAAGTTCGGTTATCCGATCGCGCGCACTTTGGGCAATTGTCTGGCGGCAGGAAACCTTGCGCGACTGGCGGAGTTGATCGGGGCGGGGCGTGTGCGCGAATTGATCTTTACCGCCCGCCTGATGGGTGCCGAAGAGGCCCTGCGCACAGGATTGGTCAGCGAGATCATGGAAGACGAAGCCGCAGTGATGGCCCGCGCCACCGAATTGGCAAGCCACGTCGGCGGGATGGCTCCCTTGACCTTGCGTGCCACAAAAGAAGCCATGCGGCGCAACCGCAGCGCTCTCAAGGTCGAGGATTCAGACCTGATTACAATGTGCTACATGAGCGACGATTTCCGGACCGGAATGGAGGCCTTTCTGGCAAAGCAAAAACCCGTCTGGTCGGGCAAATGACCTCCTCGACCGGGCCACTGGCCGGAATGCGCGTGATCGAACTGGCGCATATCATGGCCGGGCCGGTGTGCGGGCTGATGCTCGCAGACATGGGCGCCGATGTGATCAAGGTCGAAAAACCCACCGGTGACGACAGCCGCCGCTTTGTACCGCCCGAGATAAAGGGCGAGTCGGCGGCTTTCATGATGATGAACCGCAACAAACGCGGCATCGCTCTTAATCTCAAGGATCCAGCGGCGGTCGCGGTGTTGCACAAGCTGCTGACGACAGCGGATGTGGTGATCGAAAACTACCGCATGGGCACGATGGAGCGTCTTGGGCTGGGATATGACGAGCTTGCGAAACTGAACCCTCGCCTGATTTACTGCGAGATTTCCGGCTTCGGGCGCACCGGACCTTACGCCGAACGCGGAGGTTTTGACCTGATTGCCCAAGGGATGTCGGGCCTGATGTCCATCACCGGCGAAGGGCCAGATCGCCCGCCAGTCAAGGTGGCCGCTCCGATATCGGACATAAACGCAGGGATTCTGGCGGCGATGGGCGTCTCGGCGGCCTATGCCAGCATGCTTCAGACCGGGCGTGGTCAAAAGGTGGATACGTCCCTGTTCGAGGCGGCGATCGTGCAGACCTATTGGCAATCGGCAATCGCCTTTGCCACCGGAGAAAGCCCGAAACCGCTTGGCTCGGCGCATCCGATCAACGCCCCCTACCAATCGTTCCGGACACGCGACGGCTGGATCAATGTCGGTGCGGCCAATCAGGCCAACTGGCTCCGGTTTCTCAAGGTGATCGGTGCCCCCGAACTGGACGACGACCCCAGATTTTCATCGAACCTCGAGCGGATACGGAACCTGCCGGCGCTTGTGGCGATCCTTGACGGTTTTATCAAAACCGACACGACGGCCAATTGGCTGGCGAGAATGGAGGCCGCCTCCCTGCCCGCGGGTCCGGTGTTGGAGATTCTGGAAATGCACGCCGACCCGCAGGCATTGGCCCGCGAGATGATCGTGCAGGTGGATCACCCGAATGCCGGAAAGATGAGCACGCTGGGGCATCCGGTGAAATACAGCGAGACACCGGCACAAATCACCCGCCCCGCCCCGATCTTGGGGCAACACAGCCGTGACGTGCTGCGCGACACCGGCTATAGCGACACCGAAATCGAGGCGCTTGTTCAAACACACGCGGTGATCGTGGCCTGAGGGCTGTGGGTGACAGCAAACTCCAGGCCCAAACCTGTAAAGCCCGAAAGGCGTCCCTTGGAACTTACCCTGCACATCGCTCAAACAATCATTTCGAACGCTCTGGCCCTGTGCCGCGAAAGAGGGGTCTGCTCCGGCTGAGTGTTAAATCCTACGCCAAGGATTGAGCACGCGTTTTTTGTAGTCTCGTAGCTCACCGCTTGGGTAGATATATCGGTATAGCGTGACGGGTTTTATGCCAAGGTCTTTGCAAAGTTCAGATACAGATGTGTTCCTGTTCGCCATTGCTACTTGGGCCATACACACCTGTGTTTTTGAAAGGGCGAACTTCCGTCTGTCTTTTCTGCCCGACGTTCGGGCGGCAGCTAGTCCAGCCATTGTGCGTTCGCGGATCAGGTCGCTTTCAAAATCTGCCAAGGCTGCAAAGACACCAAACGATAGACGGCCTGCTGGGGTTGTCGTGTCAATTTGCGCGCCGGTGCCAGTCAATACCTTGAGACCGACACCGCGCTCGGACAGATCATTCACTGTGTTGACGAGGTGATGCAGGCTGCGCCCGAGTTGGTCCAGTTTCCAAATCACAAGAATATCGCCCATCTGCAAGGCATTTACGCATGCCTCAAGCCCTAGGCGGACGTCATTCTTGCCCGACGCGCGATCTGAATAGCAGTTTGCAGCCTCCACACCGGCGGAAGCCAACGCATCGTATTGCAAGTCGAGCGACAGGCTACCGTCTGCTTTCGAGACCCGTGCATAGCCGATCAGCCAGAACGGCGTCAGTGGCGCGGCTGACAAGGTCGGCAGATACCCGCAGGCCGTAAACCTCCTCCAGATGAGCACGGATATCACGGGTGGACAGGCCCGCCGCATAAAGCCCGATGATCCTATCATCTATCCCGTCGATCCGGGTCTGGCCTTTCTGGATCAGCTCCGGTTCGAAACTGCCATCCATTGCCCGGCAGTCGAAACGCAGTTTCGATGAGAGGAGCGGTCGCGTGGGATGTCAATGGGAACCGCCCCGTCATGGCCCTTCAACACCTTACGCGTGGCACCGTTGCGCCGATTGGCCTGCTGGCTGGCAGGCGCACCATGCGGCTCATAGCCCAAGTGTTCGGTCAGCTCAGCGCCAAGCATCCGCTTCATCAGCCGGATCTTCAGTTCCTTCATCAGGCCCTTGTCGCCAAGCAAATCCTTGGGTCGTTCAACGCCGCTAAGCAGCTCGTCCAGTAGGTCCTTGGAAATCATCATTGTCGTCATGCTCCTTCGTTGGTGAAGCATGGGCCAAATCACTCGTACACAGAAGGCAGGACACTCTCGACCGGTGATGCTGGTGACTTCGATTGCCCGAATTTCCAGCGTTTCCTCATCGATACCAATATATATCTTACGCCAAACACGGCGTTTGGAGCCGCCATACTTTCGGGCATTCCACTCTCCTTCCCCTTCGGCCTTGATGCCTGTGCTATCGATGAGCAGGTTCAATGGCCCTGTGGAGCCGCGATACGGGAGGCTCACGTTCATTGTTGTCTGACGTCGGCATAAGGTGCTGAAATCCGGCGTGGCCCGGTCCAACCCAACCAGCCGCAACTAGCTCTGGACGAACCAGGCTGTCTGGCGAAATGGCATGCAAAACAGGACCTTCAGCGTCAGACAGGTCTGAGGAGCGGCATCACTGAATTGCAGCTGCCGACCGCGCTTGCCGCTTGATGGCGGTGTCCAAACCATCTCCGGATCAAACCATATCGACAAAGATCCACGCTGCTTCAAGCTGTCATTGTAAGACGACCAATTCTTGGTCTTGTACTTCGTAGGGGCCCAACTGCTCATCGCCCTCTGCGATCACGCTGGATTCATGCAGTGAATCCCATCAACTTATTTGTGCAACAAAGCCCCTACACTGCCAAAATCTTTCCGCTATGGCTGCACGCTTCAACTCGAAAAGGAATCCAAACAAGAAAATTCCAACGAAAATCTCGACGAGACTAAAATCTTGCCAAATAATGCTACGCCGCTTCCGGAAGTGGCGTAACGCACAGAGTGCAAAAGGGATCGCAAGCCCCCTTTTTATTTTTTTTGGAGTTCCAAATTTAGCGCCACAGGACAGGCACATCCAAATTTTATTCCTATCATCCTTTGCGGAGTCAAATTTAGTCATCGTAGCTAAAACAATCATTCCTACAGAGCTAATACCAATTGGAATAATTATAAAATATCCAAGAAGATCAGTTAGAAAATACTGTCAAAAATAGCACCTATTATCCAACCAATTCCGCCGAAAATTATCGATACGATTACACAAAAAATAACTTCACCAAAACCAATTTCACTGGTTTTAAAACCAGCTTGTTTTGACAACGCTGTCCTGGAGCGGCCAAAACCTACCGCCACCCGCCATTAGAAGCAACGCCCAGACCAATGGAGCTACTTTTTCCACCAGCAATCGTAATATCTTTTTTTCGAATTTTTGATGACGGACACGATGGGCATTTAGGCAAACGTACCTGATCCAAGGCATTTATCACACGTCACCTTACGGCCACCTGCTCCATTACTTTCCTGCGACGCAATTCAAAATGGTTCCGTCATCTCAAAGCGCAGGAAGCGGGTGCCATTCCAGGCGGCTCCATTAAGAATGGTATCCTGAAAATTGACCGCCTGACCGCCGCCGTTCCACCTGAGGCCGATGGGCTTGTCCTTGATCTCTACCGGCGTCTTCCAGATGTGCGGACTACCAATATACTGCTGGACGTGGACAAAGTCACCGGCTTCGCGGATGCATTTAGCCATCTGCGCACAGGCGCACCCTGCAAGGACAGTATTGGGCTTTTGAACATCCTGCTTGCCGAAGGTCTTAATCAGGGCCTGAGCAAAATGGCCGAAGCCACCAACACGCACGATTATTTCCAGCTCTCGCGTCTGTCACGCTGGCACATTGAAAGCGACGCCATCAACCGCATCCAGTGATGGACAGTTTTCCTGCCACACGACAGGGCGAGGCCCCTCTCGGCAGATTGCTTTGCAATCGTCTGGCGGGCAATGCATAAACCTCATCAACGCCAAATACGGCAATGACCCAGGGCTGAAAGCCTACACCCACGTCTCCGATCAGTTTGGCTCCTTCGCCACCCAGAATATTCCGGCGACGGTGACCGAAGTTCCATACATTCTTGATGGGTTGCTGATGAACGAAACGGGCAAAAATATCCGCGAGCAATACGCAGACACCGGTGGCTTTACTGATCACGTCTTTGCTGTGACATCGCTTCTAGCCTTCCGGTTCATCCCGCGCATCCGGGATCTGCCGTCAAAGCGGCTGTATGTCTTTGATCCGGGCCGCGTCCGAAAGGAGCTGAAAGGATTGATTGGTGGCAAAGTCCGGGAGGGCACGATCGTCACAAATTGGCCAGATATCCTGCGTAGCGCGGCCACCATAGTCGCCGGTATCATGCCGCCCAGTCAGTTCTTGCGAAAGTTCGCCACCCACCCACGTCAGCATGACCTAGCTGTGGCCCTTCGTGAAACCGGAAGGATCGAACCGACACTCTTTATCATCGAGCGGCTGCTCTATTCAGACATGCAGCGCCGTTCGCAAATTGGGTTGAATAAAGGCGAGACCCATCACGCGCTGAAAAACGCCCTGCGCACAGAGCGGCAGGGAGAGATCAGGGATCGTTCAGCTGAGGGCCAACATT
>JBLHUT010000145.1:0-9172 GCA_047629975.1 Paracoccaceae bacterium | reverse complement strand
GGGCCTCGCGCTCGCGCGAGGCGTTTGGTGACCGGCCCGGACATGCGCTGTTCGGGATCCAGCAAGGCAGCGTGTTTCGCGATCAACGCGAAGAGAGCGCCGAAAAACTGCGCGAGATCGGTTTTGACGGATATGCGGTTGGCGGGCTTGCGGTGGGCGAGGGCCAGCAGGCCATGTTCGATGTGCTTGATTACGCGCCTGACATGCTGCCAGACGACAGGCCGCGCTATCTGATGGGGGTGGGTAAGCCCGACGACATCGTGGGCGCGGTCAAGCGCGGCATCGACATGATGGATTGTGTGCTGCCGTCGCGCTCGGGGCGCACGGGGCAGGTGTTCACGCGGCGCGGTGTGCTCAATATCAAGAACGCCCGCCATCAGGATGACCCCCGCCCTCTGGACGAAGAGTGCACTTGTCCGGCTTGCACGAATTATTCGCGCGCTTACCTGCATCATGTTTTCCGCGCACAGGAAATCATCTCGTCGATGCTGCTCACTTGGCATAACCTGCATTATTATCAGGAAATCATGCAAGGGATGCGCGACGCCATCAGCACGGGGACGTTTGCCGGCTGGGAGGCTGATTTCCATGAAAACCGCGCTCGGGGCGATATCGAGCAACTGTGATGGCGCGATGTGACCGCCACAAGGCTCGACACGACGGCTGATGCCTTTTGTCCCGACTTGTGCTGCGTGGGGGGATTTAGCCTCAAGTTGGAAACATTTTTGTAAATCGCGGGGTGGGTGTTGCTTGAAGCCGGTCCGGCAAAGGTGCAGGATGCGGCGAAGACGGTTGAAACCAACGGGGATGAACCCCATGTTGAAGTCCAAGACGGAAGAGACTCGAAGCCGCTGCATTGCAGGGCAGTGGTCTTTTCGCTCAATACCAAGGGAAATTCTTTATGAATGAAGAACTTAATGCATCTTACCCCGTATTGCCATTGCGCGATATCGTGGTTTTTCCGCATATGATTGTGCCGCTTTTTGTTGGCCGTGAAAAATCTGTGCGTGCATTGGAAGAGGTTATGGCTGACGACAAGCAAATTTTGTTGTCCAGCCAGATCGACCCTTCCGACGATGATCCAAAACACGAAGGCATCTACCGCACCGGTGTGCTTGCCAATGTTTTGCAACTGCTGAAACTGCCTGACGGAACGGTAAAGGTTCTAGTGGAAGGGCGCCGCCGTGTGCGGATTCTCGACTACATCGAGAACGACCAGTTCTTCGAGGCTTCTGCCGAGTATCTGACCGAAGTGGACGGCGACGCCGAGACGCTCGAGGCGCTTGTGCGGACCGTCGGCGAAGAATTCCAGCGTTACGCAAAAGTGAAAAAGAACGTCCCCGAAGAGGCTCTTTCGGCGGTGTCCGAGGCGCGTGAGAGTGCCAAGTTGGCCGACCTTGTGTCGGGGCATCTGGGTGTGGAAGTCGACCAGAAACAGGAACTTCTCGAGACCCTGAACGTCGCCGAGCGTCTGGAAAAGGTTTATGGCCTGATGCAGGGCGAAATGAGCGTTCTGCAAGTCGAGAAGAAAATCAAGACACGCGTCAAGACCCAGATGGAGCGTACCCAGCGCGAATATTACCTGAACGAGCAGATGAAGGCCATTCAGAAAGAGTTGGGCGACGGCGAGGATGGCCAGAACGAAGTGGCCGAGCTGGAAGCGCGGATCGCAGAGACCGACCTGTCCAAGGAAGCCCGTGAAAAGGCCGATGCCGAGGTCAAAAAGCTCAAGAATATGTCCCCCATGAGCGCCGAGGCGACTGTGGTGCGCAATTATCTCGACTGGATGCTCTCGATCCCGTGGGGCACAAAATCGCGTGTGAAAAAGGATCTTTCGCGCGCTGAAAAGGTGCTCGACAACGATCACTACGGCCTCGAGAAGGTCAAAGAGCGGATTGTCGAATTCCTTGCGGTCCAGCAGCGGTCCAAAAAACTGAAAGGCCCGATCTTGTGCCTTGTTGGTCCTCCGGGTGTGGGCAAAACCTCGCTTGGCAAGTCTGTTGCCAGGGCGACGGGGCGCGAATTCATCCGGATATCGCTTGGCGGGGTGCGCGACGAATCCGAAATCCGCGGTCATCGGCGGACCTATATCGGCTCGATGCCCGGAAAGATCATCCAGGCGCTGAAAAAGGCGAAAACCACCAATCCTCTGATCCTGTTGGACGAGATCGACAAGATGGGTCAGGACTTCCGGGGCGATCCTGCATCGGCCATGCTCGAGGTGCTTGATCCCGAACAGAACAGCACGTTTGTCGATCACTACCTCGAGGTCGAGTATGACCTGTCGAACGTGATGTTCCTGACGACGGCCAACAGCTATAACATGCCCGGCCCGCTTCTGGACCGGATGGAGATCATCACCCTTGCGGGGTACACCGAGGACGAGAAATCCGAGATCGCAAAGCAGCATCTGCTTCAGAAACAGGTCAAGAACCATGGCTTGAAGAAGGGGGAATTCGCACTGGGCGATGACGCCCTGCTGGAGATGATCCGGACATACACCCGTGAAGCCGGCGTGCGGAACCTTGAACGCGAGATTGCCAAACTGGCGCGTAAGGCCGTGACGCAGATCGTGCGCAAGGCAAAAACAAGCGTGACGATCACGCCTGAAAACCTTGCCGAGTACCTTGGCGTCAAGAAGTATCGCTACGGACTTGCCGAAGAGGACGATCAGGTCGGTGTCGTGACGGGGCTTGCCTATACCTCGGTGGGCGGCGAGTTGCTGTCGATCGAAGCTCTGCGTTTGCCCGGTAAGGGACGCATGAAAACCACGGGCAAGCTGGGCGACGTGATGAAAGAGAGCATTGATGCCGCGTCGTCTTATGTGCGCTCGATCAGCCCGGAAATCGGTGTGAAACCACCGGTCTTCGAGACGATCGACATTCACGTACACGTCCCCGAAGGCGCCACCCCAAAAGACGGCCCCTCGGCTGGTCTGGCGATGGTGACGTCGATTGTGTCGGTGTTGACGGGCATTCCTGTTCGCAAGGATATTGCCATGACAGGCGAGGTGACATTGCGCGGCAATGCGCTGGCGATTGGCGGATTGAAGGAAAAGCTGTTGGCGGCGTTACGGGGCGGGATCAAAACGGTCCTTATCCCTGCGGACAATGCCAAAGATCTTCCGGAGATACCGGATAACGTGAAAGCAGGGCTAAAGATCATCCCTGTGAGCCATGTGTCCGACGTGCTGCGCCATGCTCTGGTACGGATGCCCGAGCCGGTGGAATGGGATGCTGCGGCCGAAGAAGCGGCAGCAGCGGCGCGGCTGCTGGCGCGTTCGGGCGGCGGGTCTGTGCCGACGGCCCACTAAACGTCAGTGGTAATCTTCAAGAACAGGCGCGGGGGATCCCCGCGCCTTTTTTGTGGTGTCTGCCAAATGCGCATGTCCGTTGCCCGGCCCGGTGTGCAGTTTCGCCGCAATCTCATGGTCGCTTGGCAAAGGGCACGGGTCTTTGGCGTGTCCGTTTGGCTGTCGTGCCGCTCAAGCACGGTCAGCCAGAAGGTTCCGCTGCGGGCACAAGACCGCTTTGAATTTACACGCAGCCCCTTGCACTGCTGGACAGGGGCCGCTAAACCCCGCGCCACGGCGGGTGATTAGCTCAGTGGTAGAGCGCTTCGTTCACATCGAAGATGTCAGGGGTTCAAATCCCTTATCACCCACCATTTTTTACACGATCCAAGATTGACCCGAAGGCCGGATTTTTGCCCCTTAGCCATCCCATCTATGTGCTGCGCCACGGTGAAACCGAATGGAACTTCGAGGGTCGTCTTCAGGGAACCCTTGACAGCCCGCTTACTCCGCGGGGCAGGGCGCAGGCCGCAGCCCAACGCGGGTTGCTGGCCCGGTTTTTACCACACCAGACGGGGGTTGCCTGTTGGTCCAGCCCGCAGGGGCGTGCTTGGTCGACAGCACAAATCGCCTGTGCCGACCTTGGCCCTATCGTTCCCAAGTCCGCTCTCGTCGAAGTTTCGCTGGGCGATTGGCAAGGCAGAACCGTGGCCGAGATCGAGGCCAGCCCCGAGGGTGCCGGCGCATTGCGCGATCATGCAGAGATGTGGAAATTCCACGCTCCGGGCGGCGAGGATCTGGGGATGTTACGCGCACGGCTAAAGATCTTGTTGCAGGGGCTTGACCGCCCGACTGTGATTGTTACCCACGGCGTGACCTCGCGGGTTTTGCGATTGCTTGCGCTGGACCTGCCGATGTCTGATTATACCGCGCTTCCGGGTGGGCAGGGGGTTGTCTTTGCAATTGACAACGGTGTGCAGACCCGCTGGGGTGCCGCGGTTGAGGGCGATTGAGAAGGGCCGGCAAAAAAGCATGCCACAAGAGTGCGAAATCTGCTTGCACGTGGCCCACTGGTTGGGCTACTCCGTGCGCAGTCGGGTGATTAGCTCAGTTGGTAGAGCGCTTCGTTTACACCGAAGATGTCGGGGGTTCGAGTCCCTCATCACCCACCATCTCCTCTCATGCAAAACTGCAACCCGTCGCGTGCCGATCACGGGTTAGGCGGTTATTGTATCTTTCACCCCGTGGCATTGTTACTCGGGTGCGCCTGTGCGCAAACCGGGCGCGGGCGCGATTGTTCAGCGAAGAGCAAATGCAATCAAGACGAGACACACAACCACATTCACCCCCCCGATTGCAAAAGCAACACGCCGTCGCAGGCTCATCTTTTTGAACGGATCAATCATAGTCGAAACGCTCTGACAGGATGCGATCAGACGGTGCGCCCCGCTTGATCAGGTGGTCTTCGAGGGTGTCCATCATGATCGCCGGTCCGCACATCACAAAGAGCCATTCCCTGATTTCGTGTGGCGTAAAAATGCGGTCGATGAGTGCGGGGTCGATCAACCCGGTTTCTCCTTGCCAGTCAGGGGTCGGTTCGGACACGACAAAGGTCACGTCCTGATCCGCCAGTTCGCCGCGACACGCGATCTGATCGGGCGACCTGTTTCCATAGACAAGCTTGACCTTGCGTGGGTCGGCGCACAGGCGCATCTGTCGCAAAATGCCGAGTAGCGGCGCAAGACCCACACCGCCCCCGATCAGGGCGATGCCCGCTTCGGTGCGCCCCTCGACCGTCAGGCTGCCGTACGGACCATCGAGATAGGCAATTGTACCCGACTTTACCCCACCGATTGTGCGCGTAAAGTCCCCAAGCTCTTTTATCATGAACGATACATCCGGTCCGGCGGCCGGAGCCGAGCAGATAGAGAACGGATTTTCCTGAATGGAAAAAGAACTGTGACCCAAATTCAGCCACGCGAATTGCCCTGCCTTGTAGTCCAGCCCCGAGGGGTGCTCTGGAGTGACCGTCACTTCCCATTGCTTCGGTGTCAACTGGGTGACCGAGGTCACGCGCCACGCATGGGCCTTATCCCTGAGCGGCAAGAGGACGTACACATACACCAACGACCCCGCCGCCAGCCCCGTCATGACCAGCCAGGTCCAGGCCATGACCGGTTGCGACCCATAGCGTCCCGCATAGATGGTGTGATGCAAAAGAAGGATCGCGATCAACAATGCGCCAAGGCCATGCAAAAGCCGCCATGTCTCGTATTTGTAATCCAGATGTTTGCGCCCGATGGCCAGAAGAACAAGGCTTGGAAGGATCAGATAGGCCGCAATGCCGCTGGACAGGTCGCCCAGATCGGTCGTGATCGTCAACTGTCGTGTCGGATCCCACGGGCGTGGGCCTCCCGAAGGTGATCCTTGAAAGAACAAAGGATGCACCAAAGCAAAGGCCAGTGCCGTGCGGGCCATTATCTGATGAACGCGCATTGTCACGTCCATGCCGACGCCACTCGAAATGCTCCTGAACCGGCCCGACAGGACAAATTCCATCAAGATCATCGAAAAGGCGAGAATCCCGAGGCCGGAGCCAAGTTCATGGGCGAACGGGCGTGGTGGTCCGCCGACACCCCACGAAACAACCAGTGGCAGCGTGACCGCGCATACATAAGCACAGAGCAGAAAAAGCGGTTTCATGCACTTTTTCTGGGCCGTTTTTCAGATCAAAGCAATTTTTTCCTGCCTCGGGGACGTCGATTTGTGGATACTTGCGGGGGCGATGTGAGGGGTGCCGTCTAGACGGTTGCGGGATTTTGCGCGATAGTGTGATTGATAATCGAGGCGTTGGCAGGCTGTAGATCGGCACACCAGCGGTATCGCCTCCGCCGAAAAAAGGTGAGCGGTGTGAAGCACGCGGGTATGGATCGTCTGAAACCTGCCATCCTCGTGCTGGCAGTGTTTGGTCTTTTGGCGGGGCTTGCGCTTTTTTCCGGTGGTCTGGTTGATCTGGCGCGCGGTGCGTGGGTTCTGGGCGTTCTGCCGGCTCTTTGTGCGCTTGTGGTTGAAATCTTGCGCAGCGGGCGGCGCGGCGAGGTCGGGCTGGATATTGTTGCCGCGCTGTCCATGACGGCGGCACTTGTGTTCGGCGAGACATTGGCCGCGTCGGTTGTTGCCGTCATGTATTCCGGTGGCACGTTCCTTGAAAGCTTTGCCGAGGGCCGCGCTCGCCGCGAGATGCACGCGCTGTTGTCGCGCGTGCCGCGCACGGCGTCCCGCCACAAGAACGGCGGGCTGGAGGATGTACCGCTTGATGCGATCGCACCGGGGGACCGGCTGTTGATCCGGCAGGGCGATGTGGTGCCTGTGGACGGCATCGTGGCGTCGGATGTGGCGTTTCTGGACACGTCTGCCCTGACGGGCGAGTCGCTGCCCGTGCGGCTGTTGCGCGGGGCAGACGCCATGAGCGGCGCCACCAACGCCGGCGACGCCTTTGATATCACAGCGACGCGGCCTGCCGCCAACAGCACTTATGCAGGCATTGTCCGGCTGGTCGAGCAGGCGCAGCGTTCAAAGGCGCCGATGTCGCGCCTGGCTGATCGCTGGTCGCTGGGGTTTCTTGCGGTGACACTTCTTATTGCGGTGACGGCGTGGTGGGTCACGGGCGATCCGATCCGGGCGGTTGCGGTGCTTGTGGTTGCGACCCCGTGTCCGCTGATCCTTGCTGTGCCGGTTGCGCTTGTGGCGGGTCTGTCGCGGGCGGCGCATTTCGGGGTGCTGATCAAGGGGGCAGGGCCGCTTGAGGCAATGGCGCGTATCCGGACGCTGATCCTTGACAAGACCGGCACCCTGACGGACGGGCGCCCGCAGATCGTGTCGATCGATGCCCGCGGTGGCCGGAGCCAGGACGAGATCCTGCGTCTTGCCGCGGCACTTGATCAGGCGTCGAAACATCCGGTTGCACAGGCGGTCGTGGCGGCGGCCGCGGCGCGTGGTCTGGATTTGCCCGTGCCCTCTGAGGTGGCAGAGATCCCCGGCGAGGGGGTTGTTGGCCGGGTCGCAGGCCACAGCGTGATCGTCGGAGGCGACGGGTTTGTCGCCAGACGCATCGGGCAGCGCGCGGGGGGCTATCCGGCGCTTGTTGCGGGGTCTGTTCTTGTGGCTGTGGCCGTTGACGGGCATTTGGCGGGGTATCTGGTAATGTCCGATCCCTTGCGGGAGGAGGCCGCTGAAATGCTTGCTGCGCTGCGTCGTGAACGGGTTGAACGCATTCTGCTGGCCACCGGTGACCGGGTCGAGGTGGCCGAGCGCGTGACCCGGGGGCTTGGCCTTGACGGGGTGCGGGCCGGTTTGACGCCGGATCAAAAAGTCCTGCTTGTGTTGACCGAGCGCAAGAACGGCCCCGTGATGATGGTCGGTGACGGGGTGAACGACGCCCCTGCGCTGGCGGCCGCCGATGTGGGCGTGGCGATGGGCGCGCGGGGGGCTGCGGCTTCGGCCGAGGCGGCTGACGTCGTGCTTCTGGTCGACCGGATCGACCGGTTGGGTCTTGGCATCGAGATTGCGCGCGCCGCCCGACGGATTGCCCTGCAAAGTGTCGTCGTGGGGATCGGCCTGTCGGTTCTTGGCATGATCGCGGCCGCGTTCGGCTACTTGACGCCGGTGCAGGGCGCGTTGACCCAAGAGGTGATCGACGTTGCGGTAATATTGAACGCGCTGCGTGCGTTGCGCATCGCCCCGTCATCGGCGCCTTTCGCGCCGTTGGTTGCCAGATGAAATCCGGCAACCGGCTGTTTGGTCTGTGTTTGCGGAACCGACGGCCTGCACCAATTGGTTGACCGTCGGTTCCGCGCCCCCGGCGTGCGTTCCAGGTTCAAATGCTACCGCATGAAATGCCGGACCGGCGCACAGGACAGTCTGTCTTATTCTGCCACGCAATCCGCAAAATACGCGATCGTCCCATCGGCGCCGGTGAGTTGCACCAGCCCGTGGATGTCGGTTTCAAATCCGGGACATTCGCGCGCAAACTCCCTGTTGAATTTAAGGTATTCGACGATCTTGCTGTTAAACACCTCACCCGGAATAAGCAGCGGGATGCCGGGAGGATACGGCGTCACAAGGCTGGTGGTGATCCGCCCCTCCAGATCATCAATCGGCACCCGTTGCGTCGTGCGCTGTGCGATGTGCGAAAACGCGTCGGTCGGGGTCATCGCCGGGGTCAGATCACTGAGGTACATATCCGTGGAAAGGATCGCCACGTCATATTTCGAATACAGCGCATGCACATGTTCGCAAAGATCGCGTAGCCCCATGTGTTCGTAACGCGGGTGTTTGGCGCAGAATTCCGGCATTGAACGCCACATCGGCTGGTTCTTGCGGTGGTCTTCCTTGAATTGCTGCATCGCGGCCAGCAACGTGTTCCAGCGGCCTTTGGTGATGCCGATCGTGAACATGATGAAAAAGCTGTAGAGGCCGGTTTTTTCCACTACGACGCCGTGCTCGGCCAGATATTTCGTCACGATCGAGGCCGGAATGCCCGATGTGTCAAAGCGCCCGTCAAGGTTCAGACCGGGGGTGATAATCGTCGCTTTGATCGGGTCAAGCATGTTGAAGCCGGGCGCCATATCGCCGAATCCGTGCCACGCATCTTGGCCGTCGGACGCTTGCACACCGTCTTCGTCTGTCCGCTTGAGCACCCAGTTTTTCGCATCCCCGATCCCGTCTTCGCCAAGATCGTCCGGCCCCCAGACCTTGAACCACCAGTCATCATCGCCGAATTCGGCCTCGACCAGACGCATCACGCGCCTGAAATCGAGCGCCTCGGCGATGCTTTCCTCGACCAGTGCGGTGCCACCGGGGGGCTCCATCATTGCGGCG
>JBLHUT010000144.1:0-9177 GCA_047629975.1 Paracoccaceae bacterium | reverse complement strand
CAATGCCAGAACCACCAATAAGCGAACGGCCGCTGCCCTTCATGTCGCAACGATAGCACAGGCTGTTTCTACCGCGCACAGGCGGGCCCCAACCCGGAACGGTTCTTCTTTAGAATAGTGCGTTCCTCGGTCACGCGGGTTAACCCACGCTCAACAACCTGCGCCACAGCGTCCTTTTTGAACTCATCCGTAAACCGTATTCCCTTACTCATATCCGTCTCTCCTTGGTTCCAAAATCACCAAGCAAACCGTCTACAAATCTAGGCGCACCTCAGATCGGAGTGTCGGGTTTAGTGTCAAGTTTGAGCGTCCGCCGGTCCAGACTTTCGGGGAGCCAGTGTATTTTGAGGCCAAGCCGGAGCTTGTGCATACCTATGTGGCGGGCACGGATCTGCGTGGTTAAAAATCTGTTGTTGTTCACGACGGTTTCAATTCGGTGGCTATTGCATCGAAAATAAATGGGCTTTTTGTGCGCGGTTCTGCGTATTGCACCGTGCCAACGAAGTGCATCAGGCTGGCGGCTAGGAGCGCTGCTGATAAAAACAAGAAAAAACTGGTCGGGCTGAGAGGATTCGAACCTCCGACCCCCTGCTCCCGAAGCAGGTGCGCTACCAGGCTGCGCTACAGCCCGACTTTAAAAACGGGGTTCCGCGCAGTGATGCGTATTGCAAGGGGCCGGAGCACACTTGTTTTCGTCGGGCTTTGTCTATTTCTGCCTTGTTTTGTTGGGCCGCAACCAATGCCCGACCCTCAGGGATGTGCCCATTTCCGGCCGCGAGCGTGTTCGTAGGTTTGGTGTGTTCTGCGATACATTTGCCTTGCTTTCGCGTAGCAGAATGTAAAGCCCGCTGGAAATCACGATGCTTGCGCCCGCGATTGTTGTCAGGTCGGGGATCTCGTTGAAGAACAACATGCCATAAAGGCTGGCCCAGATAATTTGTGAATATTGCATGGGCGCGACGATGACTGCCTCACCTGATTTATAGGCTCCGATGATCAACAGACCGGCTGCGAAGGCACATATTGCGATCAATGCCAGCATGCCGAAATGTTCGACCGGCATGGGGCGGTAAACAAAGGGCAAGATGGCGCCCATAACGAGAAAATTGGCGACCATC
Organism: Paracoccaceae bacterium; assembly: GCA_047629975.1. Lineage (GTDB taxonomy): Bacteria > Pseudomonadota > Alphaproteobacteria > Rhodobacterales > Rhodobacteraceae > JBLHUT01. Next base: position 8,059 of record JBLHUT010000144.1, on the reverse strand, counting down.
GGGTAGAGCATTAACACGACTGTTCGTTCGTCCCGACCGATCTTGCGCACAACAATTGCCCCGATCGAGGCACCAATTGCCGCCGTCAATGCCGCGCCATGCCCGAGGGTCAACGTCACCTCGTCAGGTCGCAGAACGATTATGACGCCAGCCAACCCGACAAGAATGGCAATCCATCGTCGCAGGCGTACGACCTCTCCGAGAACGGGGATCGACAAAATTGTAATCAGCAAGGGTGTTGCAAACAGGATGGCATAGACCGTTGCCAAGGGCAGAGTCGAAAACGCGTAAAACGCGCTTGCTCCGGTTGCGACCACTGATACCGAGCGCAGCAAGCTCCACCACGGATGTATCGGCACCAGATTGCCACCTGTTGTGTCTCGCATCAGCATGAGCGTCGCAAGTGGAAAGCCGAGTAGAACGCTGAAAAACACAATCTGAAAAGCGGAATAGGAATTGCCAAGAACCTTCACGATTACATCATGGCTTGAGTAAATTCCAAAAGCCGCCAGTGCCAATACAGCACCCTTTGTGTTCGAAGAGAGGTTCATTTCAGCCTATCTGCCTTTTGTTAGCGCAAACGTCATTATTGGTAGCCGCCTGTGCTCAAAATCAAAAGCGGGCATATCATCGCATCCCTTTAAACTATCTGATTGCTGATTTAGAGTTTGCCTAACGTACAACTTTTCCGAGGCAGGCGATGCAAGTTACAAATTCTGAACCGGGGTTTTCCGCACCGCTTCTGAAAGAGCCCAAGCCGCGCAACATGTGCACGGATTGTGGATTGTCGCGCATGGATCTTGCCTCGGAGTGCGGGCGGGCCTGCCAGTTTATTACACCGGATTTCGGCGTTCGCGAGCAGGCGGCACATGGTGTGCAGCGGGATCTGAGCGATGCGGATCAACGGTTTTTTGGCCCTCATCTTGCAATGTATCGGGCGGCATTGCGCACCCCCGCGGCAGGGGCTCAATGGACAGGGCTGACGACCCGGCTGGCGCAGAAGCTGTTGGAAACCGGCGCGGTCGATGCGGTTTTGACCATGGGGCCGGACCCTGATGATCGATGGAAACCCCAGCCGATTATTGTGACGGACCCGGCCGCGATGGCGCAGGCACGGGGGATGCGGATGGGTTTTGCGCCGCTTCTGGCGTTGTTGGAACCTGCTGTGGAGGCGGGGCATCGCAAAATCGCGGTTATCGGGATCCCGTGTCAGGTGCATGCTTTGCGGGCGATCGAGGCCCGGTTAGGCCTTGAAAGGTTGTATGTCATCGGAACCCCGTGTTCGGATAATACAACGACAGAGAATTTTCACATGTTCTTGTCGCGTCTCTCGGATGCGCCCGAAACAATCAGTTATCTTGAGTTTCGGGCAGATTATCATGTGGAATTGCGATTTGATAACGGATCAAAACGCGAAATCCCGTTTCTGAAGCTACCGCTGTCCGATTTGCCGTCGGACTTCTTTCCGCTGACTTGCAAGACCTGTGTTGATTATACGAATGCGCTGGCCGACATTACGGTGGGATATATGGCCGGGCAGGGGGAGCAATGGTTGATTGTTCGCAATGAGCGTGGCCGCGAGATGTTGGAGGGGCTGGGTGACGAGGTCAGCTTGGGGCCTGTTGGTGCTTCTGGAAAACGGGCCAGTGCGGTTTCCGGTTTTATGGAAAATACCAAACTTGCAGCGGGCGGATTGCCGCTTCGCCGGATGCCGAACTGGCTTCGGGGGGTTATGGGGTGGCTGATGCCCCGCATTGGTCCCAAAGGCGCCGAGTTCGCACGTGCGCGCGTGGAAATGAAAGCGATCGAGACAGTCTTGCATTTGCGGCGGGAGCGACCGGGCAATCTCAAACACATGGTGCCCGATCATATCTGGCCGCTTGTGGAGCCTTATGGATTAACCCCCAATGACAACGAGCGGCGAAAGCAGACAAAATAACATTCATTGCATGCGGATCGGTCGTCGTGCGTCAGTCAAGTCGTGCCGTCAATTGTTCAACAGCAAGTTTTGATTTCTGGGACAGGGCCTGAATTTCGCTGGCGATGACACCGAAACCGCGCCCGGATTCGCCGGCACGCGCAGCCTCGATCGAGGCATTCACGGCAATGAGATTGATCATTGTCCCGATTTTTCCAATTTGTTCGATCACCGAAGAGACAGCAGTCGTTTCTTGTTGCAACGACGAGTCGGCCAATGCCTTTGTAAAGTTGGACAGCTCGTTCAGATAGGTGGTGCATTCACTGCGCAGCTGCGTGCTTGCCATCCGGTCAAGTTTTTCAAGAAGCCGGTGGTTCAGCTCACCCTTGATCGCTGATTTCTCGATCTCTTGTCCGGTTTCAATGCACGTTGCCAGAAGTTTGCGCAACTTCGTCTGATGCGCAGTTAATTCCTGTGGAATAATCCCGACATGCTCTGGAAAAACCGTTTGAACAGGTTCGGCCAGACGCAAGGCTGCTTTGGAGAGTTTATCCAGGACTTGTGCCGTTCGCACCTTTTGACTGGCTTGTCCGCCTGATCCCTGGCTTGACATCAACACTGCCAGCAACAGCTCGAAGCAAAGCGCTTCGGATGCGCCCACTTGATCGCGGATAGCTTCATAGCGTCCAACGATGTCTTTGACTTCAGTAACCATGGACTACGACCTTTTGTTGCGGTTGAACCTCAACATAGGCCGCAGTCCTGAATCATTTCTAAAGAGAGCTGTCCAATGCAGCAATAATTGCATCGCCCATTTCGGTTGTGGTGGCTGGCGTGACATCGGCATCTGCCTGCATCAAATCAGCCGTCCGCACGCCGTCTGCCAGCACTTTCTCGACGGCGGTCTCGAGGCGGGTTGCCTCGGTGCCTTGGTCAAAGGAATACCGCAAAGCCATCGCAAAGCTCAGGATACAGGCGATCGGGTTCGCCTTGCCTTGACCGGCAATGTCGGGCGCAGAGCCGTGTACCGGCTCGTAAAGTGCCTTGGGGTGCCCGTTGGCCATAGGCGCGCCAAGAGAGGCCGATGGCAGCATGCCAAGCGAGCCGGTCAGCATTGCGGCGGCATCCGACAGCATGTCACCGAACAGGTTGTCGGTCACGATGACGTCGAACTGCTTGGGCCACCGGACCAGCTGCATTGCGCCAGCATCGGCATACATGTGTGTCAGCTCCACATCCGCGTAATCTTTTGCGTGGACCTCTGTCACGACCTGCCGCCACAACACGCCGCTTTCCATCACGTTGGCCTTCTCCATGGAGCAGACCTTGTTGGACCGTTTGCGCGCCATTTCGAAAGCTGACCGCGCAACGCGCTCGATCTCGCTTTCGGTGTAGCGCTGGGTGTTGATCCCGACGCGCTCGTTGCCTTCCTTGAAGATCCCGCGTGGTTCGCCGAAATAGACGCCGCTGGTCAATTCGCGGATAATCATAATGTCGAGACCGGCAACAACGTGGCGCTTGAGCGACGAGAAATCGGCCAGCGCGTCAAAGCACTGCGCAGGGCGCAGGTTCGAGTACAGGTCCATTTCCTTGCGCAAGCGCAGCAGGCCGCGCTCCGGCTTCACGCTGAAATCAAGGTCGTCGTATTTCGGGCCGCCCACGGCACCAAGCAGAATGGCATCGGCATTCTGCGCCCGTTCCATTGTCTCGTCCGTTAACGGCGTGCCATGCACATCATAGGCCGCGCCGCCGACAAGGTCTTCGCTGACGTCGAAATTCAGGTCCCGCTTGGCACCGAACCAGGCAATCACTTTTCGCACTTCGGCCATGACCTCGGGGCCAATTCCATCACCGGGCAAAATCAGCAAAGAAGGGTTGGACATCAGGGTGTGCTCCTCGGGCTACAGTCAGGGTCGCAGACGCCTATAACGCGACGTCAAATAGGTCAAGGTATACGGGTCTGAAACGGCCCGACGGGCGGCAGAACTAGTCGCCGGTTTGCACGTCGATCCAGATCAGGCTGTGGCGTCCGGCAAGGGCAATATCGGCGTCTGCCGCGCCCTGGGGCCACAGGAGGCCGGCATCGACCACGAACAGGCGTGTGTCAGGCAGGATGTAATCGACCCTCAGGTTCCCGGGGCCGTCAGGTGGCGCACGAAAGCGGGCTGTATCCAGCGTGGCGTCGCCGGTGTGTCCGTCATTTTCATCCGCTGGCGCACCGGCAACGGGCGCGCGCCTTGGTTGCGGATCCTGAAGGCGCGGATGCGCAAGAAGGGACTGCATCGCGGCGTGCTGCCCGTCACTGTCAAACGCATCAAGGTTGAACTTCCCCAGCACCACAACCGGATGGCGGGGCGGTGTAAACGGAAGCATGCCATCAAGATAATGCTGCCAGAACCGAATTTCATCGCCGTTGCGCCGCCCGTTGCGATCTTCGGGGCCGTCAAACACTGGTGGCGTTGCGGCAATTGTCAAAAGTGACAACCGCCCGAGGCCGGGAATCATGACGGGCACATCCCAGTGAGCAGTAGAAGGCAGGCGCTGGATCTTCAGGATGTCTTCGGTCAGGAACGCGATCCCGTCCTGCATCGGCAGGTCGGCAGAGGGAAGATCGCGCCATAGATAATCGCTGAAGTCGCGTATTGTGGTGGTGTCTATCGGATATTTGCTCAGCACCGCCATGCCGTTCTGACCGGCAAAGGTGCCGTAGCCCTGAGCATCGCGGGCCCCCCCCCGCCGGCCGTCACGATCCAGATCCAGACCCGTTGCCATGCCGGTGTTCGGGCGCGCGGCAAACTGGTACGGAAATGGGGTGGCGGCGCGTGCAAGCTCTTGTTCAAAAGCCGCAAGCGCCGCACCGGTCAGGTCATAGTCAAAGCCGACCAACAACAAGATGTCGGGGTTGGCGCGAGCAATCACACGAACGGTTGCGGCGATTTGCGGATCTTCCCCGCCAAGGATATCCCTGAACAAAAGCCCCGGACCCTTGCGGCTCAGATCAACTGAATAGGTCGCAATCCGCAGGGTTTCGCCCGCGACAGGACCCGGCCCGGCCAGTGCAATCACCAGCGCGATTACCAGCACAGTGGTCATGTTTGTGGTCATGTTTGTGATCATGCTTGTGATCATTCCGGTGTACTCGCCTTTGGAGGGCCAGACCCGATGCAAAACCAGACGAACAGCACCGCCCGGCGGACCCTCAGAAATGAAAATCCGCCAAAGGCAGGTCACTGCAATATCAGACCCAAGGGCGCGATTGTGCGGCAGCAGCCTCGAACGTATCGATGGATTTCTCTTTTTCAAACGTCAATCCAATGTCATCCAACCCGTTCATCAGACAATGCTTTTTGAAGGGGTCCACCTCAAAGGAAAAGATGGTTCCATCTGCCGATGTGACTGTCTGTGTTTCAAGATCGACGCTGATCCGGGCGTTCGCCCCTTTTTCGGCATCTTGCATCAGCTGGTCCACGGCTTCTTTTGGCAGAACGACGGGCAGGATGCCGTTCTTGAAGCAGTTGCCATAAAAGATATCGGCATAACTGGTGGAGATAACACAGCGAATGCCGAAATCCAGCAAAGCCCACGGGGCGTGCTCGCGGCTTGATCCGCAGCCGAAATTGTCGCCGGCCACGATAATTTCAGAGGCGCGATAGGCGGGCTTGTTCAATACGAAATCGGGAATTTCGTTGCCGTCGGAATCAAACCGCATTTCGTCGAACAGGTTGGCCCCAAGGCCGGAGCGTTTGATCGTTTTCAGGAATTGCTTGGGGATAATCATATCGGTGTCGATATTGATAAGCGGCATCGGTGCCGCAATTCCGGTGAGGGTGTTGAACTTTTCCACTTTGGTTCTCCTTTGGCGTCAGGCGTGCAGGGCGAGACGAAGTCTTTGATGATCACAGTAACGGGGCAAGAAAGCCCTTTGTCTTGTGGGGGTGCCGGGCATTCGAACAGATGCTAACGCTTGAAATTGCGGCGTGTTTGGTTTCTGAGTGTGTGAAACTCAAGAATGGAAGTACCGAGACATGCTGAGCGATATCAAACGCGCCAATTTCAATGCCTGCTTCAGCCGCGATTGGTCGCCTGTTATCGGGGATCCGACGCTGATCGGTTGGGTCACCGTAGGGGCGTATGGCTTTGCGGCCTTTTTGGCCCTTTGGTTGTGCGTGTCCCGAAAAGGACGGCCAGAGCGCTGGTTCTGGGTTGTTGTCTTTTTGTCGATGGCGTTTTTGATGGTCAACAAACAGTTGGACTTGCAAAGCGCACTTACCGCGGCGGGCCGCTGTGCGTCCAAGGTGCAGGGATGGTACGACGAACGGCGCGGTGTTCAGCGCGAGTTCATCTACGGCGTTGTCATTGCCTCCGGTTTTGTCCTGATCAGTCTGTTTATCGCGGTGCGCCGCCATCTGAAGCGCACCTGGCTGGTGTTGATCGGTCTGTGCTTTCTGGCGACGTTCGTGACGGTGCGGGCGGCAGGTTTCCATGATTTCGACGCTGTCTTGCGCTCTGAAATCATGGGGATCAAGATGAACTGGTTTCTTGAACTGGGGGGCATTGCTTTGGTCACGCTCAATCTGATCGTGATTTTGCTGCTCCCGCCCAAACCTGCCGACACCGTCTGACATTTACATCATCTCGCGCACATCAGTGAGCTTGCCGGTGATGGCTGCGGCTGCGGCCATTCCGGGGCTCATCAGGTGGGTGCGTCCGCCGCGGCCTTGGCGCCCTTCGAAATTGCGGTTCGAGGTTGCCGCACAGCGCTCGCCGGGCTGCAACTGGTCGGGGTTCATGGCAAGGCACATGGAACAGCCCGCAAGGCGCCATTCGAAACCGGCCGCGATAAAGATATCGGCAAGCCCTTCTTCTTCGGCCTGTGCGCGCACAAGTCCCGACCCCGGAACAACCATCGCCCGCAGGCCGTCCTTGATCTTTTTGCCCTTCAGGATGGCCGCCGCCGCCCGCAGGTCCTCGATCCGGCCGTTGGTGCACGATCCGATAAAGACGGTGTCGATCTCGACATCCGACAGCTTGGTGCCGGGGGTCAGGCCCATGTAATCCAGAGCACGCTGTGCCGCCTCGACTTTGCCACCTGTGAAATCAGAGGCCGCAGGCACGATGCCTGTGATCGGCAGCACGTCCTCGGGCGAGGTGCCCCAAGTGACCACGGGCGCGATATCTTCGCCCTTCAGGGTCACGACAAGATCCCATTGGGCGTCGTCGTCAGAGTAAAGGGTCTTCCACCACGCAATGGCAGTTTCCCATGCGGCGCCCTTTGGGGCGTGCGGGCGGCCGTTGCAGTATTCATAGGTCTTTTCGTCCGGCGCAATCAGACCGGCACGCGCGCCACCTTCGATTGCCATGTTGCAGACGGTCATGCGCCCTTCCATCGAAAGATCGCGGATGGCTTCGCCGCAATATTCGATGACATAGCCGGTGCCGCCAGCGGTGCCGGTTTTGCCGATGACAGACAGTGTAATGTCTTTTGCCGTGACGCCGGGCCGCAGCTTGCCGGTGATCTCGACCCTCATATTCTTGGATTTTTTCTGGATCAACGTCTGCGTTGCCAGAACATGCTCGACCTCCGAGGTGCCGATCCCGTGAGCCAGTGCGCCAAACGCACCGTGGGTTGCGGTGTGGCTGTCGCCGCACACAACGGTCATACCCGGCAGGGTCCAGCCCTGTTCCGGGCCAACGATATGCACGATGCCCTGACGCACGTCGGACACGGGATAATAATGGATGCCAAAGTCCTTGGCATTTTTGTCAAGCGCCTCGACCTGAATGCGGCTGTCTTCGTTTTCGATGCCTTTGGCGCGGTCCAGCGTCGTGGGCACGTTGTGGTCCGGCACGGCGATGGTTTTGTCCGGCGCGCGAACGGCGCGCCCAGCAAGCCGCAGCCCTTCAAAGGCTTGCGGGCTGGTTACTTCATGCACCAGATGGCGGTCGATATACAAAAGGCAGGTGCCATCGTCGGCCTCGTGGGCGACATGGGCATCCCATATCTTGTCATAGAGCGTTTTGGCTTTGGTCACGGGGGTCTCTCCCTGAATGCTATGCGAAATGTGGACAGCGCGTGCTGGCGCGCAGGTGTTCAGGCGCTTGTGCAGCGCGGGCTTACAAAAAAGCCGTAATGGTCCGGGT
>JBLHUT010000143.1:0-9181 GCA_047629975.1 Paracoccaceae bacterium | reverse complement strand
GGGCGATTCTGTCACAAGCACGGTGTCTTGGGAATTGATCGCAAACGCGCCCGCGCTGAACAATCCATCAGAGCTGGTAAGGTCGATGGTGAACACCACCCGCCGTTGTGAGGGGCCTGATCCGTTGATCCCCAGAGCGCTGAGGGGATAGTCACGCAACACAAGCACGCCTTTCGGGTTAGCGCGGCTGTCCGATAGCCCGCCCACAAGCGCCATCGCATCCAGTGCGCTGATCTCGGGTTTGTCGAACTTGATAATCTGTTCGGTGCCGGTTGCCCCAAGGGCACGGAAATATCTGTCGTCGGCCTCCAGAAGCACTTTGTCACCGCCGCGCAAAACGGTATCAAGTTCGGGTGTTTCATAAAGCCGGTTCAACGCGATCCGATAGCTTTTACCACCCCTGATCAACCGGACCTGCGGATTGGCAAGCTCGCGTGGCCCGCCCGCAGTGCTGATCAGGTTCAAAACGCTGAAATGCTGCTCTGGAAGCGGATAAAGCCCGGGTGCATTGGCCCCGCTAACCAAATTCACCGAAGAGCGGTTGCCCGCAACAAGGCTCAATTGCACCTGCGCCGAGGGCACGATGGTTTCCATCGCGCGCTGGATGAGTTGACGTGCGGCGTCAGGCGTGCGGCCTGCGATGCGCAGATCTCCGACATAGGGAATAAAGATTTGTCCGTCGGCCCCAACCCGCAATTTAGGCATCGAGACGAGCTTTTCGGTGTCGGCCGTCAACAGCGAGTTCTGCTCGCTGTCCCAGATCACAAGATCAACGACATCAAACGGGTTGATCCGTAATTCGGCATCGGCGCCATGCCCATGCTGGATCCAGCTATAGCTTTGATCGGTGCCCGCCTCGGGCCAGCGGGCAATCACCGGCAGCAGATCACGGGTTACGGGATAGACGATGATATCAGGAAACTCTTCGTCGGCGTCTGACAGAATCTCGGATTGTAGCGCCGCACCGCGTGGCAAAGAGCACCCTGTCAAAACCGCGAGGCTTAATAATATGGCGACCAGTGGTTGAATGCGCAGTTTCACGGCGTGTCCTCGATCTTGGCTTGGTGCCGTGCGGCGCGCGGCGGGTTGAGTAGGGTCCATTAGGGCGATGGTTTGGCGCGGGTCAATGTCAGAGCGGAGTCTTTGAGTGGATCAACGGGTTTCTGTGTCAGAAAGCGCCTGATATGCGCGAATTCCCGCGATAACGTCGTCGTAATGCGTAATCTGGCCATTCTCCATCAACGCGACACTGTCACAGATGCTTTTGACCAGACGTTTGGAATGGGTCACCACAATGGCGCCCTTGGTTGTCAGGCGCTCGTTCAACAAGGCTGCCGCGCGCTGTTTAAAGGCAGCATCCCCGACGGAACTGACTTCATCCACAAGATAGGTGTCAAACGGCACGCCCATCGACACCCCGAACGACAGCCGCGACCGCATGCCCGAGGAGTAATTCTTGACCGGCAGCGATAAGTGATGCCCTAGCTGGGCGAAATCCTCGACAAAATCCAGCAACTCGTTGGTATCGACGCCGTACACCCGCGCAATGAAACGCACGTTTTCGGCGCCACTCATTTCACGGTGGAACGATCCGGCAAAACCCACAGGCCACGAAATTGCTCCCTCACGGGAGATATACCCGCTATCGGGGTCAAGTGACCCTGCGATCATCTTTAGAAGCGTGGATTTGCCAGTGCCGTTGCGCCCCATGATTGCGGTGCACTTACCGGACTGAAACGTAGCATTCAGATTTTGGGCGATCACGGTTTTGACGCCGTTCACCCGAAAGATCTTCGAGACATTTTCAAGACGGATCATGCCCGGGCCCTACCGGCGATCACGGATGCTATAAAGAACCAGCGCAAGGATCGACCAGACCAGAAACAGAAACAGGGCAGTCAGTGACAGGATAATGGCCCGTTGCGGGTATTCGGCGCGCTGCGCCAGTGTCGGTTCGACGTAAGCGGCCAGATAACGGCTTTTGCGGCGGGCTTTTTCAAGGGCGCTGTCAAAGCCTGCCAGCGCGTTCAGATAGGTCTGCTGGGCAAACTCCAGATCGACGCGCAGTTCTTCGAAGCGGCCCACGATTTCGGTCACGGCGCGCGCCGATCCGGTGCTGCTTTCATCGGTTGTCCCGAGCTTCCTGCGCTCTTGAGAGATGCGCGCTTCGATAACATCGATCTTGCGTTGTGATTGTTCGATGCGCGGGTCGTTCGTGCGGGTGACATCTGCAAGTAAATCGAACTCGATCAGGGTATCGGCCAGTTGTTGTTGTAGCGAATTGAGCAACCCCATCTGGGCGGCAACAACGGCTTCGGGGTCGACGATCTGGTTCTCGGAGCGATAGCGGGTCAATGCCTGACGGGCGACTTTCAACCGCTCCAGTGCGCGGTCAAGTTCGGCACGGGCATAGCGGGTGGCGTCCTCTTGGGCGACAGAGCTGAGTTGATTGATCGTACGGCTGGATTGATCAAGGATTTCCTGAGCGATTCCCTGCGCTTCGAGTGCCGAAAAGGCCAGCACACGCACGGCAATCAAGCCTTTGTCGGCCTCGAACGAGACTTTGACCATGCGGTTCCAATAGGACAGCAAATCTTCGATCGTGCCCTCGGGATTATAGCTGAAGAGTGGATCATTCGCTGGTTTCGAGAAAATGGCACTCAGATCAAGAGTGGCATCAACATGCTCGACCAGTTGTTGCGACGCGATATAGGCATTCAGGATCTCGGCGTCGGTTGCGGTGTTGCCGCCACTTACCTGAAACCCCAACAAATCTGCCGCGGGGGCGTTCCCTTCGTCGGCACGGACGTTAAAGGCCACGGTGGAGGCAAACTGGTCTGCGGCGACCGAATAAAGATACCACCCCAACGCGGACAGCGGAGCCGCAACGCACAGCAAAAAGCTCAGGATAACGACCAGATGCCTGCGGCGAAACTTTGTCGGGCCTGCGACGGGCCGGATCGCTGCGCGCGGCGAGGTACCGCCGCGTTCCTCGGGCAGGTCTTCGTCATCATCAAGATCATCGGCGACAAGGCCCCTGCGGGGCTCTTTGCGGTTTTGCCTGATTTCTTTTTGCACGCTCATTGCTGCCTTTTGGGTCTGCATCGCAGTTGTGATGTTTATGCCTGCTCGACTTGAGCAAAGTCTATCGTTAACGTCAAAACAGGGTCAAAACAGGTCAAAAACGATGAGTTTCGCGCATCACAGACGGGTTTCACCGCGTCGCTTTGCCATGCTTCGAGCAGTTTTTGCTTTGATTTTGCGCGAAATGGCCACAACGCACGGCAAGGCGTTGGGAGGATACTTGTGGAAAATCCTCGAGCCCGTGCTTGGTATCGCGTTGTTTTCCTATGTGGCCAGTCTTGCATTTCGGGCGCCTGCGCTTGGATCGAATTTTCCGATCTATTTTGCGGCTGGCGTTCTTCCTTTTGCGACGTTTATCGACGTGCAACGCCGCTGTGCGGGGGCGATCACCTTTTCAAGGCAGCTTTTGGGTTATCCCAGCGTCACCTTTGTGGACGCAATTCTGGCGCGCATGATCCTTGCGTTTGTGACGCAGATCGTTGTGTTCTATTTTATCACATTGGGGATCGAGCTGTGGTTCGTGACCGAGACAAGTTACCGGTTCGAGCGAATTGTTGCGGCGATGGTTATGGCTGGAGCTTTGGGGGCCGGTGTCGGCATCGCAAACTGCTTTTTCTGGCATTATTTTCCGGTTTGGAACCGGATTTACCGAATTCTGACGCGGCCTTTGATGCTGCTGTCAGGGGTATTGTTCATTTATGAAGACGTGCCCGAAACATATCAGGCCGTTATCTGGTGGAACCCGTTGGTTCATGTCACGGGGTATTCGCGCAGCGGGTTTTTTGGCACGTATAACCCCGACTGGGTGTCATTTATCTATGTCTATGCCTTTGCGCTTGTTCCTGCGGTTGTCGGGTTGTTTTTGTTGTATCATTTTCACCGTCGGATTTTGATGCTCAACTAGGACGGTCTGTGACGCAACCACTGCCGTATCCGGCGTAGTTGGTGGCTGGGCGCAAGCATGCTTGACAGGTAGATCAGATAGGCCAGCGGCAATAAATCAAAGCGGCGGATCGTTTTCAGATAGGCTTTGTTCAGCGACAGGTTGAGCCGTGCCGCCTGCGCCGAACTGCGCGATGCGGGGTCCAGATGATAGTGGCCAAGGATCATGGGCGTATTTTTCAGAACCAGCCCCGCCTTGCGAATTTGCAGGCCAAGGTGCTTGTCTTCAAGTCGTTGGTCCCAATACTTTAGCCCCGCCTTTTGAAACGTGTCCAGCCGGAAGGCCAGCGTCGGATGGAGCATTGCGCAGTTGAGCAAATAGTCCCAAGGCCCCGGTGTCGCCTTTGGGATGACATCAAAACGTTCGTGCGTGTCGTTAACGGCATAGGTCAACCCGCCACCGCACACATCGATTGCACTTGTGGCAAACAGGGTTGCTTGTTGCGCGAACCTTTGGGGGGCCACGACATCGTCTGCATCTACGCGGTAAAAGATCTGTGCCTTTGCTGCGACCGCCATATCAATCTGGCTATTGAGGCGTGCGCCGCTGGAAGCAGCAAAGCCCATGACCTTTTCCACTCCGAGACGCGCAAGAAGATCATGGATGTCCGCAGGAAGGTCGCTTTCGGGGTCGTAAAAGAAGACCATTCGTGCCGATCCGGCGGGCAGGTGCCGCGCGGCCTGTACGACGGATCTTACCGCGGCCTCCACACCTTTTGCTGCGTGATAGCGGTGATGGTGAATCGCAATAAAATGCCGTGGGTCCATGTCAAACAAGGCGCTCGTAAAGGCCGACAACCTGCCGCGAGAATATGTCCTCGTACGACCAAAGCGGTGCATCGGCCCAGACCGGTGCCAGACCGGCCCATGCGTTTGCCGCATCGAGCAGTTTTGCGGCCCATTCGTCGCTGTCTTCCTTGGCAAAAACGACACCGGGCAGGTTCATCCGTTCGGCCTGTGTGCGCAGGCCAAGGGTGTCGCTTGCCACGATGCCGAATTGCATGATGGCGTATTCAACGAACTTGAGCGAGGGCGCAAAGCTGTGGAATTCATCGTTCATAAAGGCCACGCCGATGCCGGGTTTGGCGCGCAGAAATGCATACAGCTTGTGGCGCGGCAATCGCCCGTAAATCTTGACCATCGGATTGGCCCGCAGAGCGGTGGCTTGTGCGGCGCGCACGGGGCCCGCGACGTGGATCTCGATCGGGCGGGTTGCCCTCCCCGAGGCCGCGATCTTGTCGAAAACCTCGATCAGGAATTCCGACTTCCGGTTGAGTGGGCGCAAACTGCCGATAAACCAGATCCGGCAGGGGGCGCCTTTGGCGGGGGCTGCGGCTTCGCCCTCAGGCAGGGCATCATAGCCAAGATCGATAATGTGCTTTGGCTTCCAGATCACGAAATGATTTGTTTCCGCCGCCCACGGATTTCCGGCAAGGTGATGGGTAAACACCTGCATCACCAAATTGCGCAGCTTTTTGAAAACCGCACGGCGCCCCCGCGCAAGGTTGACCGACCGGTGGTCCATAATCAGGCGTGCGGGTGCCCACAGTACGATCAGCCAGAGTCGCAGGAAAATCAGCAGCGGCACATTCGGTTGGCGATAGAACACGTGGATCAGGTCGATCCGGCTGTCTTTTGCCTTTTTGGCGATCCGGCGGGCAGAACGCCACGCTTGCACCCAAGGCGATTTATACGCCTTCAGTCGCAGGAATTCGGCCTTTTGGCGGTCTTTGATGAATATTTTGTTGTGTTCGAAATCGGCGACGATCACATGTTCGATGCGGGCATCGGCAACCGCAAGACGCGGGAAAATCTCGGCCGCGTTCGCGCCCGCATCGCCAAGCACATTCGCCGTGACATAAAGAACCCTCATTGCCTGCCTGCTACCTTGTTCAGTCGCGCGCCTTCAATTCGGCGCGGAACCAGTCCAGTGTGGCGGCAATGCCCGATTGAAGGTCCCATTGCGGCGTAAAGTCGAGGGTCTGCTGAACATGGTCGATGTTTGCCTTGTTGTGGCGGACCTCGCCAGTTAGCGCGGGGGCGAACATGATCTCGGGTGCTGCCTCTGGCACGCAGTCGCGAAAATGCTCGACGATTTCCAGAATGGATGTGCCGTGTCCTGTTCCCAGTTGAAACACACCCTGAGCGTCTTTTTCGATGACCCGATAGATGACTTCGGCAATATCGGCGACATAGATATAGTCGCGGGTTTGCTGGCCATCACCGTTTACCTTCAAGACGCCGTCGCGGAGATACATTTTGCAATAGGCGGCTACGACACTGCTTTTGCGGCGCGAATTCGGGCCGTAAACGTTTGAAAACCGCAGCGATGCCGCGTTCAGCCCAAAGGAGCCGCGATAGGCTGACAAAAGCCCTTCGACGGCAAGCTTCGAGGCGCCATACGGCGAGAGCGGGCAGGGGGGTACGGATTCATCAATTGCGCCGTCGTAATCACCGATGATCGCGCCGCCGGTCGAGGCAAAGATCACTTTTGTTTCCGGGGCGTGAATCCGCAAATGCTCTAGCAGCGTCTGCGTCTTTTCTACGTTTTCGGTAAACGTTGCCATCGGGTTATCAATGCTTTCCTGCACGGTTGTGCGGGCGGCAAGATGCACCACCACATCAGCCTGCGCAATCAGCTCCAGCGCGGCAGGATGTGTAAAACAACCCTGATAAATTTCGTCAAACAGGGCTTTTTCGTCGTCCTGAGCCGCATCAAACCAGTCAAGCGCGGTCAGACGGTACGCCTCGGGCTTCGCGCGCAGGTGATGCGCCAGATTTTGACCGACAAAGCCAAGCCCGCCGGTCATGACGATGCGCGTCACCATCGGGCTTTTGAGGCGATCATGGATTTATCAAGCCGGTCCGAATATTTGCCAACAGTGTTGTTGATCTCGGTCATCAGTGACCCTTCAAGCGTGATCGGCTTGAACCCCAGGCTCCGTAGTCCCAGGTTCGACACTTTCAGTTTGTTCGCGGCAAGTTCCTTGCGCGGGTTATCCATGTAGCTGATTTCGGTGCCGGTCTGGCTGCTGATCATTTCTGCCAGATCGCGCACATTAAGCACTTCACTTACCTGATTAAAGACTTGTGGTCGCGCGCCGCGTTCGGGCGGGTTTTCAGCCGCAAGCTGCACGCAACGTGCTGTATCCTGAATGTGGATGAAAGCCCGGCTTTGGCCGCCCGTGCCATACACTGTCAACGGATAGCCGACCTGTGACTGGCTCAGCAGGCGGTTCAGCACTGTTCCGTATTCGCCGTCATAGTCAAACCGGTTGATGAGGTCTTCGTCTTGCGCGGTAATGTCCGTATCTGTGCCCCAGACGATACCCTGATGCAGATCGGTGATCTGAAAGCCCCAGTTCTTGGCGTAGAACTGCATCAATGTGTGATCAAGGCACTTGGTCAGGTGATAGATCGAGCCGGGGTTGCCGGGGTAGGGGATTGTCACATCTTTTTGGGTCTGCTTGATCGTGATGTCCAGATACCCTTCGGGGATCTCTCCGAAATCATCGTTGTAGCCATAAACGCCCATGGTCCCCAGATGCACCACGTGGGGGAACTGCTTGAGTTCGACAAGGCTGGAAAACAGGTTGTTTGTGCCGCTGATGTTGTTGTCGACCGTATACCGTCGCTCTGTGTCACCCAGCATCGAATACGGCGCAGACCGTTGTTCGGCAAAGTGGACAATGCAATCGGCTTGAACCTTTGCAAGGATTTCTTTGAATTCGGCCGGATCGCGCGCAATGTCGCAATGTCGATAGCTGACACGGCCAATGGATTGGGCGGCTTCAATGCGCCGTTCGATGGACCGGATCGGCGTCAGGGATTGTGCACCAATCGAATCAGCAATCGTGCGGCGAACCAGATTGTCGACGATAACGACATCGTGCCCTTTGGAAGCCAGATACAATGTGGTGGGCCAGCCGCAAAAGCCGTCCCCGCCAAGAACAATAACCTTCATTCTCAAATCCTTCACGACTTCCGGTCGAACCACATAACAAGCCTGTCGAGCTTACTTAGCGTGTATAATCCGCTTTTGCCAATATGCGCCGATGAGCCAACAAAAATATCTGGCTCACGAATATAAAGATTGTCTATGCCAAAGTAGTGGCGCTTGGTCTAGTCCGGTTGTCGCCACAGCACAAGTCAGTGTCGGTGAGTGCGGCATATAAGCGGACTGACAGGTGCTACAACACTACGTCCTGCGCATCGAACTGGACTGGGTCGAAGTGTTCGAGAATGATTATGTTCTGGTCGGAAAATGCCAGTTTCAGGGCTGTTTTCTGGTGGTGCATCGCCTGTACGACTTGTGCAAAGTCAGTGAAGCCGAAGGCCGTAAGGTCAAGCAGATCAGCGTTATCCTGCCAATCCTTGATGCGGTCGTGTCCGTCGCCGGGTGCAAAAACGAACGTGTCTGCCCCTGCGCCACCGCGCAAGATGTCGTTGCCGGTTCCGCCGTCTATCCGGTCGGCTCCGCCGCGCCCTTTCAGGACGTCATTACCGGTTCCGCCAAAAAGGTCATCGTCGTGGCTTCCTCCGTCGAGCAGGTCGTCGCCGTCCCCTCCGAACAACCGGTCCGCGCCACTTTGCCCCCACAATGAGTCGTGCTGCGCCCCCCCTTGCAGGGCATCGTCGCCGGCCCCGCCTCGCAAGATATCCGCGCCGTCGTCTCCGACAAGCCAGTCAAACCCGCCCCCCCCTTTCAGGATGTCGTCGTCCGCACCACCAGTCAGAAAATCATCGCCCCCGCCGCCGTACAAAAGGTCACGCCCCGCGCCCCCTTCCAGCGTATCCTGCCCGCCCCTGCCTTTCAGGGTGTCGTCACCCGAACCGCCCGACAACCGGTTTTCGGCATCATCGCCGAAAAGGATGTCATCATGGTTCGATCCGACAATGTTCTCTATTCGCAAAAGCGTATCATCGCCCGCTCCCCCAGAGGCTGCATGCGCACTCAAAGAGGCGACGACCCCTGCCTGTGCCTGCGCATAGGCCGCAGTGTCGACACCGTCACCGCCGTCGATCAAATCATCGCCGTCTCCGCCAGTGAGCTGGTTGTCTGCGCTGTTTCCAAGCAGGGTGTCATCGCCTGACCCAGAGATTGCCTGTTCGATGACGGTGCCGCGCGCGATCGCCATATTCCCGATCTCGCCCC
>JBLHUT010000142.1:0-9205 GCA_047629975.1 Paracoccaceae bacterium | reverse complement strand
TGGAAAATCCCTGTGTTATCAGCTTCCGGCGCTTTGCCGCGAAGGGGTTACTGTTGTGATCTCTCCCCTGATTGCGCTGATGCGGGATCAGGTCCGCGCATTGCAGGCCGCAGGTGTCGAGGCCGGCGCGCTGACCTCGGGCAACACACAAGACGAAACCGATGCTGTTTTTGCCGCGCTGGAGCGTGGAGATCTCAAATTGCTGTACATGGCTCCCGAGCGTCTAGCGAGCTCTGGCACCTTGGCCTTGCTGCGCCGTATCGGTGTCAGCCTGATCGCGGTCGACGAAGCCCACTGCGTCAGCCAGTGGGGCCATGATTTTCGCCCTGATTATCTACAGATCGGCCGGTTGCGCACGCAACTGGGCGTTCAACTTGCGGCCTTTACCGCCACCGCCGACGAGGAAACCCGCGAAGAGATCATCCGGCGGTTGTTCGACGATGCCGAGCCTCAGGTATTCTTGCGCGGTTTTGATCGCCCCAATATCCATCTGGCCTTCGAGGCGAAAAATGCCCCGAGAAAGCAGATATTACAGTTTGCGGGGGCGCGACGCGGGCGCTCTGGTATCGTGTATTGTGGGACCCGCGCCAAGACTGAATCCCTCGCCAAGGCGCTGCAGGAGGAGCGGCATACAGCGTGCTTTTATCACGGTGGTATGGACCCCGGTGACCGCAGGCAGGTCGAAAAGCGGTTCCAGACCGAAGACGGCTTGATCGTTGTGGCGACAGTTGCCTTCGGGATGGGCGTTGACAAGCCGGATATCCGCTGGGTGGCCCATGCCGATTTGCCCAAGTCTATCGAAGGATA
The DNA here is from genome assembly GCA_047629975.1 of Paracoccaceae bacterium. Taxonomy (GTDB): domain Bacteria; phylum Pseudomonadota; class Alphaproteobacteria; order Rhodobacterales; family Rhodobacteraceae; genus JBLHUT01. The sequence continues at coordinate 8,398 of JBLHUT010000142.1, read as the reverse complement.
CTATCAGGAGATCGGCCGCGCCGGTCGCGACGGTGCCCCGGCCGAGACACTGACCCTGTTCGGAGCCGACGATATCCGCCTGCGCCGCTCGCAGATCGACGAAGGCGCCGCCCCTCTTGAGCGTAAATCGGCGGATCATGCACGACTGAATGCGCTTTTGGGGCTTGCCGAGGCGCTGGACTGCCGGCGTAAATCGCTGTTGGGGTACTTTGGCGAAACCGAGGTCAGCTGTGGCACGTGCGATCTGTGTGACACACCGGCGGATGTATTTGACGGCACAACCGCCGTGCGCATGGCGCTGTCGGCGATTTTGCGCACCGGAGAAAGCTTTGGTGCCGGACATCTGATCGACATCCTGTTGGGGGCCAATACCGAAAAAATCCGCCAGCGTGGCCATGAGGCCCTGCCGACGTTCGGGGTCGGAAAAGAGTATCAAAAACCGCAATGGCAGGCAATTTTCCGGCAAATGGCCGGACGTGACCTGATCCGGCCCGACCCTGAACGCCACGGGGCCTTTCGGATGACACAGGCCGCTCGCCCGATCCTGCGCGACGAAGAAAAGATCATGTTGCGCCGTGACCTGATCGTAAAGGCCAAGGACCGGCCCGCGGTCAAGGCGCTGGTCAGTGACGAGGACGCCCCGCTTTTGTCCGCCCTCAAGGCAAAACGGCGCGCTTTTGCAGACGAGGCGGGGGTGCCGGCCTATGTTGTGTTCAATGACCGGACCCTGATCGAAATGGCTGAAAAACGCCCTGCGACGCTTGATGAAATGGCTAATATTACCGGGGTTGGTGCCACAAAGCTGGTGCGATACGGCGACGGATTTTTGCGGGTAATTACCGGGGCTGGCGTGGCGCAAATGCACCCCTCGCGTCGCGGGCTTGCTGGAAAGGCGGCCGGCGATACGTTTGACCGGCTTCAGGTGGCACAGCTTGATCTGGCACGCGGGGCGGATGGCACTGGAAAGCCGCTCAGTTGTTCGCACAGCACATTGCGCCACATCGCTGAGCGGCGGCCGACCTCGATTGCAGCGCTTGCGCGGATTTCGGGAATGGGCGAGCAAAAAGCCGAACGCTTTGGTCCGGCGTTTCTGGACGTTTTGAGCAACGAATGATGAAGCCTGCGGTTCCGGATCGCCGTGATCTTTTGGGCGAACAGGATGGACGGCGCGCCGCAATAGGCTAGGTCGTCTGGCTTAACAGGAGGATAGAATGCTTGTTGTGATTTCTCCGGCCAAGCGGCTGGATTGGGCGGCAGCCGATGCCGTCGAACAGACCGGGCCGGCCTTTCAGGCGGATGCAACGACGCTGGCGCGGGTGGCGGCACGATTGTCGCAGGCCGAGCTGCGCAGTTTGATGCACATCAGCGATGATCTGGCAAAACTCAATCAGGCGCGGTTCAAGGCGTTTTTGCCTGCGCCTGTTCTGGACGATGTACGCCCTGCGGCGCTAGCGTTTGCAGGGGACACGTATGTTGGCCTTGAGGCGCGCAGTCTTGACACGGACGCTATGGATTGGGCGCAGGGGCATCTGCGGATATTGTCGGGTCTTTACGGGGTTTTGCGGCCATGTGACAGCATTCAACCTTATCGGCTGGAGATGGGTAGCAAGCTGAAGACGCGCAAGGGCGGCTCGCTTTATGCCTATTGGGGAGATCGCATTGCCACGGCTCTGAACGAGGTTGCCCAGCAGACCGGTAGTCGGCTTTTGGTCAATTGCGCCAGTCAGGAATATTTCGGAGCGGTGGACATGCAGGTTCTGGACCCTGATGTGGTTACGCCGGTTTTCCTTGAGGATAAACCCGGTGGCCCCAAGGTCGTGAGCTTTTATGCAAAGCGCGCCCGGGGCGCAATGGCGCGGTTTATCGTCGAGCGTCGGATCACAGAGCTTGGGTCGTTGCAAGACTTCGACGCGGGTGGCTATGTTTACCAGCCCGGGATGAGCGAGCAGATGCGTCCGGTGTTTTTGCGCTCTCAAGATGCGAACGGGGCGCCAGCCTGATCAGGCCGCGGGGGCGGTTCGCTGTTTAATGTTCAAGGCCGGATCGGCGCACCCGAAAGGGCACAAAGAGATGATTTTCTCAACAATAGCTACCTTTTTTAGCGGTTTGGTGAGGTAAAAATCGAGACCAGCCGCAAGAATGCTTTCGGCATCGCCAGCCATAGCGTGCGCGGTCAGGGCGACCACGGGAACATGGGCCGGCACAGTATCGGCGCGATCGGTACGTTCTGATTCCAGCCAGCGGATTTGCTGTGTGGCCTGTTTGCCGTCCATCTCTGGCATCGAGATGTCCATGAATATCATGTGCGGCTGGAACTCGAGAAAAGCTTCGACAGCAAGACGCCCGTTTTCAACAAACATCAGATCAATATCCAGATGTTGGGTCATCTTGCGAAAAACCAGTTGATTTGTCCGGTTATCCTCGGCGGCCAGAACGCGCATTTGGGGTCCTGTCGGTTGGGGCGGGGTGTCTTCTTCGAGCTCGGTCGGATTATGGGCCTGTTGTACGACGTCAAGGTCAAGTGGCGCGCTTGGTGTGGCGTCTAAAGGGGTGTCGTGCGGGGGGGCTGCGTGGGGTTCGCTTGCCTGCGGTGTTATTGGTATCGCTGGTTGGTCCGGCCCGGTCCAGTCGGCATGAAGGGCCGTGCCGTGAGCATCCTGTGAGGGCACGAGATCGTCGTCGGGATCGTGGTCGGGGTCTTCGCAAGGGGCTTCGTGGGCAAGTGACGGCGGCGCGTCGTCAACAATCTCAATCTGTGGCTGGGGGGTGGCAAGCTCTGAAAGGTCGCTTTCAAAAGCGTCCTCAGGTGTTGCAAAATCTTGGATCGGGTCGGATTGCAGTGTTTGTGCGGCTGGTGCAAAGGGTCCGGTATCGGGGCTTTCAGCTGGTACGGTAGGTGTGTCGCCGATATCTGGCAGGATCGGTTCATCAAAACTGACAAGGTCAGGTTCCACGGCGTCGGCCATGCTGTCTTTGGAATGTTCGTCCTGCGTTGCGCAAGGGACCGGTGGCGGCGTGGCTGCGTGGTCTTGCGGTGCGTCTACATCTGGTGCCGACGCTCTTGAAAATGCGCGAAAGACCGGCTCGACCTCGGTTTCGTCTTCTGTTTCGGGTGCTGGAAAGGTCGGGGTGGGTGTCTCTGGTGTTATCTCCCTTGGGCGCCTGATGGAGGTAAATGTCGCAAGCGCCACGTCTGCATCACAGCTTGCAATGTCGGTGGGGGCTGGAGCCGGCGGAAGTGTTGCGTCGTTTGTTACCGAAGGTGTCACAGTGGTGTCTTGCGTGTCTTCTGCCTCGTTTGGCCCGGAGGGTTGCAATGTCTCGGGCGGGGGCGTGTCGCTGAACAAGGTCGCAAGCAAGGCACAAAGTTGATCACGATGGATAGGGCGGGGAAGGCGTGCCGAGATTGCTGTATCCTCTTGCTGATCATCGGCATTTCCGTCGTCATTTGCCAGAATGACGATCGGACACTCCAGCCCCAGATCGCGCAGGCTTTGTGCCAGGGTGGCTCCGTGGGTGTCTTTTAGCTCCTGATCAATGATGATGACATCGTACTGTTTACCGGTATCAACCAGCCTAAGGGTCTCGCTGCCGGATTGTGCCACCTGAACTTTCAGTTGTTGCTGTTCGAGTTGCCGTTCCAGAATTGTGCTTTCGATTTTCTGACTTGAAACCAGCAACGCTGGCTTCAGGCCACCGTCAAACAGAACGGGCGTTCCGGTTATCTCGCTATCGATTGGCAACGAAATCTCGAACCCGAAACTTGCCCCTTTGTTTTCCGTTGAATGGACCCAGATACGGCCCCCCATCAGTTCGACCAGTTCGCGTGAAATCGCAAGACCAAGTCCGGTGCCGTCGAATTTCCGGTTGCGTTCATTTTCGACCTGATTGAACGCACCGAAGATGTGCTCGATGAGATCGGCGGGAATTCCGATGCCTGTGTCCTCCACAACAATATGCATCTGAACTGCAGGGGATGATTCGAGCTTCATGCCGACAACCCGGACGAGTACATGGCCGCTGTTGGTGAATTTGATGGCATTGCCCACGAGGTTGGTCAGAACTTGTCTGACACGACCCGGATCGCCGATAACGGCCGTGGGCAGGAACAGGTCATAATCAATACGGATCTCCAGCCCCTTTTCCCGGGCATTGGGCGACATCAGTGTCACGACCTCGTGGATCAGCCGTTCCATATCGAAGGGTTCGGGATGGAGTTGCATCTTTTTTGCTTCGAGCTTCGAAAAGTCGAGCACGCCGTCGATGATGGTCAAAAGAGCCTGTCCGGAGCTTTTGATCGTATCGATATACAGGGCTTGTTCGGTGTTCAGGTCCGATTCCGACAGCATGTCGGCCATGCCCATGACACCGTTCATGGGCGTGCGTAGTTCGTGGCTCATGTTGGCCAGAAACGCCGATTTTGCGCGCGCGGCCCCTTCGGCAGTTTCGCGGGCCCGTTCAAGCTCGGCCTCCCGCTGGATTTGCTCGGTGATGTCAATCAAAAGCGTGATTTTGTCGCCATTCATCGACCGGCGATCACTAATGCGCAGATACCGTCCGTTCCAAAGGCGCAAGGTAATGTCGGGTATCGGAGAGAGATCCCAACGCTCCAGCATATCTGCGACCCATTGCTGTGCCGATTTGTCCTGAGTGTCGAAGATACCCTCTTCGGCCCCCATTCTAAGGATTGTGGTGTAGGAAATCCCCGGAACAACCTCTTCGAGGTCTTCGAAAATTGCGAACCACGCACGATTGGCCGAAATCAGCACGTCGGTTGCATCAAAAAGAGCAATGCCGTTGCTGATCGCTTCGAGGGAGGTGCCAAACCTTTCTTGTGTGGTCATCAGATGCGCCTCGGCCATCCGCAGTGTGGCGCGGGTCTCGGTGTTTTCGGTCTTGAGGTGCTGTGCCTCGCTCCGGATCGTCAAAATATCGGCATTCTGGGCGATCACACGATCGGACAGGGCCCGCGCATGATAAGACAGCTTCCGGTTCGCATCGAAAAGCTCCCTGCTTTGGGTCTCGAGCAGCCGTTCAGCGGCCAGCCTTGCGCGACGTTCGGTTGCCAGCTTATCCATCAAGCTCATTGTGTCAGCCTGTTATCCGGTGTTTTTGGAAACCCGCTCCGGGGGTATCCTTTTGCCGGATCATGGCAAATCGGGGTGAACAAGCTGTTAAGTGCGGCTGATCCGCGTGCGGGCGACTTGCCAGAATCGTGCACTTTGTGCGAGCGTGATCGCCAGCGGCATTATCAAGAGGCGTCTCATGATCCGTATTGTTTCCTTTGCTCTGGGCCTTGTACTGTTTTGCGCGGGAGCCGGCCACGCGCAGGGTTTCGGGACAACTGATAATCCGGTGCCGGAAAAACGTATTTTGATATCGCGTGACATCGACTTTTTCGGCGCAGACCTGCGCGCCGTGTTCGACACGACCTATCAGGCCTGCGAGGCGGCTTGTCTGAGCGATGAAAGCTGCCGTGCCTTTACGTTCAACACCCGTTCGAACAGTTGTTTCCCGAAATCCGAGGTGACCCAGCGCACGCAGTATCAGGGGGCGGTTTCAGCGGAAGTGGTTTTGACGGATCCGCGTGTTTTGGCACAGGCAGCCTTGCGCCGCGCCGAGATCGGTTTTTTGACAGATGCGGATATTTCCGCCGCCCGCGATTTTGCCGGTGCGATGGCACGGCGCTATCAACCGGGGGCATCCAGCAGGTCCGAACTGGCGCGTGCGGCGCAATCGGCCCTGTCACGGGGGCAGGTGTCTGATGCGGTGCAATGGGCGGGTGCGGCCATCAGTTTAAGTGACGCGGCGGCGGATTGGAGCCTTTACGCCTTGGCCACTCTATCGCTGCAAAGCCCGGATCAGAATGTGCAGCGACAGGCAGCCAACCGGTCCTTGATGGCGGCCACAAACGGATACCTGCGGGCTATGGATGCGGCCGAACGCGCCGCCGCTCTGGAGCCTCTGGCCCGCGCACTTGAACGGACGGGTCGAGCCGGACAAATGATTCCGGCGCTGCGGCTTGCACAACAGATCGCCCCGACGCAGGCGCGTGGCGCCCTGTTGGATGCAGCCATTGCCAAATACGGCTTCCGGGTTGTTGACCACCGGATCGAAAGTGATGCCGCCGCCCCGCGTTTGTGCGTCATTTTCTCTCAGGCGCTTGATAGAAATGTTGATTATGCGCCTTTCGTTCAGTTGCCCGGAGTCAATTTTTCGGTTCAGGCGCAAGACCGTGAATTATGTGTAGACGGCGTTGTGCATGGCAACCGGTATGCCCTGACCCTGCGCGCGGGCCTGCCCGACGCGGATGCAGAGCCGATGGCCCGCACGTCCAGCCTTTCGCTGTATGTCCGGGACCGTGCGCCGTTGGTCCGGTTTCCGGGGCGGGCGTATATTTTGCCAAAAGCACCCGATGCAGCCCTGCCTGTTGTTACGGTGAACGTTACGCAGATTGATCTGGTGCTGCGGCGCATCAGCGACAGGAACCTGATCCGCGTTATGCAGGAAAATTACTTTGGGCGCCCTTTGTCAATTTATGAAGAAAGCGCATTTGCGGGCGATCTTGCCGAGGAAATCTGGCGTGGAACGGGGCAGGTCGGATCGACGCTGAATGCCGATGTCACAACGCGTTTGCCGATGGGAACCGTGGTCGCGGATCTTGACGCCGGAATTTACGCCTTGCAGGCCAAGGTGCAGGGCGCGGACCCCTACGAAACCCCGCCTGCCACGCAGTGGTTTGTGATTTCCGATATCGGGATTGCCACGATGCAAGGCAGCGACGGGTTGCATGTGATCGCGCGCAGCCTTGCGTCTGCCGAACCCAAGCCGGGCATGACGGTTACGTTGCTGTCGCGGGCAAATGCGGTGCTTGGTACGTCTGTCACGGATGCGTCGGGATATGCACGGTTTGACGCAGGTCTGGCCCTTGGGCGCGGAGCGGCGGCACCGGCGCTTGTGACAGTCGAGGACGGGACGCACGATATTGCGTTCCTGTCCCTTACCGATCCGGCCTTTGATCTTTCGGATCGCGGGGTCGAGGGGCGGGCGGCCTCGGGGCCGATTGATGTGTTTGTGACGACGGATCGCGGGGCATACCGGGCGGGCGAGGTTATTTATGCGACAGCGTTGGTCCGCGACGGACGGGCAAAGGCCCTGTCGGGCCTGCCTGTTACCGCCATTTTGCGCCGCCCTGACGGTGTCGAGTATTCCCGCCACCGCTCGGACAGCGACATGGCGGGGGGGCATGTTTTTGCTTTGCCTGTCGCTGAAACGGCTCCGCGTGGCACGTGGACACTGGCGCTTCATGCTGATCCGACCGGCCCCGCACTGGCCAGCCGGACAATGCTGGTAGAGGACTTCCTGCCCGAGCGGATCGATTTTGATCTGGCGTTGCCACAGACACCTGTACGTTTGTCCGATACGCCACCGCTTGCTGTGGATGTGCGCTATCTATTCGGGGCTCCGGGCGCGGGTTTGCGGGTCGAGGGCGAGGTGATGGTCCGCGCCGCGAACGGGCTTTCGGATCATCCGGGTTACCGTTTCGGTCGCCATGACGTACCGTTTGCGTCACAGCTTGATGTGTTGGCCATGGCGACAACCGATGCGGCGGGGGCGGCCACGGTCGCAGTCAGTTTTCCCGGGGTCCAGACACCTGATCGCCCGCTCGAGGCGCGGTTCACCTTGCGCGTGGCCGAAGGCTCCGGTCGCCCGGTCGAGCGTGAGCTGGTGCGCGCGCTGGCGCCTGACGGGCCGATGATCGGGATTCGCCCTTTGTTCGACGGGGTGATCCCCGAAGGCAGCGAAGCTGCCTTTCGCCTGATCGCCACAACCGGAGTACAAGCCGGACAGGACATGGCCCCGATGCCGGTGAAGTGGGCGGTGAACAGGGTCGAGACACAGTATCAGTGGTATTCCAGTTACGGAAACTGGAACTGGGAGCCTGTGACACGCCGGACCCGCATCGCAAGCGGCGAGACGCAGCTGGAGGCGGTGCCTGTCGACATCGCTGTGCCGGTTGGCTGGGGCAGCTACGAGCTTGAGGTGGAGCGGACAAATGGTGCGTATATTGCCAGCTCTGTCGGGTTTCATGCAGGATGGTATGCGCCGGCGGATGCGTCCGGAACACCCGATACACTCGATGTGTCGCTTGACAAACCAAGGTATGCGCCCGGCGAGACTGCAACGCTGCGCGTGGTGCCGCGCATGGCCGGCAAGGCGCTTGTGACGGTAATGTCAAACCGGTTGATCGACATGAAGATGGTGGATGTCTCTGCCGGAGAAAACCTGATTTCGCTGCCGGTGACAGAAGAATGGGGCGCGGGCGCTTATGTCGTGGCACGGGTGATCCGCCCGATGGATCAGGCGGGCGGTCGTACGCCCACTCGTGTGTTGGGCC
>JBLHUT010000141.1:0-9243 GCA_047629975.1 Paracoccaceae bacterium | reverse complement strand
CGGCGGAATGCCCGTACCACCCGAAACAGTACCAGCAGAAGCCACAGGGGCCGCGGCTGTTGTTACCTGTTTGAAATAGGCGGTGACATCTTCGCGCAGGATGCGTCCCTTGCGGCCCGTGCCGTTTACCAGTGCGATCTCGACGCCCAGCGTCCGGGCATAGGCACGCACCGATGGCGAGGCGTGGGCCTTGCCGAAACCGGCATCCGTGACGATGCCCGCAGGCGCGGCAACCGGCGCAGGGGCGGCAGCGGGAGTCGCCACCGGAGCTGCAGCAACGGGGGCTGCCGCCGCAGCAGGGGCCGCCGCAGGGGCCGCCGCAGCGCCCTCTGCTTCAAGGATCAGCAAAAGCGCGCCCTCGGAGACCTTGTCACCTTCGGCCACCAGAATCTTGACGACCTTGCCGGCCGCCGAGCTTGGCACTTCAAGCGTCGCCTTGTCGCTTTCAAGCTCGACCAGCGGATCCTCGAGCGCAACAATGTCGCCCACACTCACAAGAACGCTGATCACCGGCACCTCGTTGAAATCGCCAATGTCGGGTACTTTGACTTCAATTGTCATTTCTGTTTTCTCCTCGTATTTGGCGTCTTAAACGAGCCGTGGGTTCGGCTTGTTGCCGTCGATGTTGTACTTGGTAATGGCCAGCTGCATGTCGGCTTTTGTCACCGCACCGGCCTTGTAAAGCTCGACCATTGCTGCCCCTGCGATGTGGTTTGCATCGACCTCGAAGAAGCGGCGCAGGTTCACGCGGCTGTCCGAGCGGCCAAAGCCGTCGGTCCCCAGAACCGTAAAGCTGCCGGGCACAAAGGCGCGGATCTGCTCGGCAAAGTTCTTCATGTAGTCGGTGGCGGCAATCACAGGCCCTGTCGCCTTGCTCAATTGCTGGGTCACATACGGCACACGCTCTTCGTCAAGCGGGTTGAGCCGGTTGTGACGCAAGGCATCCTGCCCGTCACGGGCCAACTCGTTCAGGCTGGTCGCCGACCAGATGTCCGCCGTCACACCGAAGTCTTCCTTCAGCATTTCAGCCGCCTTCAACGCCTGAATAAGGATCGTACCCGACCCCAGCAGGTTGACGTGCTTCTTACCCGGCTTCTTGATCTCGTGAAGGCGGTAAAGCCCCTTGATGATGCCCTCTTCGGCGCCCATCGGCATGTCGGGATGCACGTAGTTCTCGTTCATCAATGTCAGGTAGAAATAGACATCTTCCTGATTGACATACATCCGCTCCATCCCGTGATGCAGCAACACCGCGACCTCGAAACTGAAGGTCGGGTCATAAGTGATGCAGTTCGGGATCGTACTGGCAAGGATATGGCTGTGGCCATCCTCGTGCTGCAAACCTTCGCCGTTCAGGGTTGTGCGCCCTGCGGTGCCCCCCAGCATGAAGCCGCGCGCCCTGCTGTCGCCAGCCGCCCACGCAAGGTCGCCGATCCGCTGGAAGCCGAACATGGAGTAGTAGATGAAAAACGGGATCATCGGCACGCCGTGGTTGGAATAGGACGTCGCCGCCGCCATCCAGTCTGCCATGGCGCCCGCTTCGTTTATCCCCTCCTGAAGAACCTGACCGTCGATGCTCTCTTTGTAGAACATCATCTGGTCGGCATCCTGCGGGGTATAGTTCTGGCCCAGCGGATTATAGATCCCGACCGAGCGGAACAGCCCCTCCATCCCGAAGGTGCGGCTTTCGTCGGGCACAATCGGCACGACAAACTTGCCGATCTTCTTGTCGCGCAACAGCGTCGTCAAAATCCGCACAAAGGCCATTGTCGTCGAAATCTCGCGCACGCCGGTCCCTTCGAGTTGCGCCTTGAAGGTCGACAGTGGCGGGATTTCAAGCTTGGGAGTGTCGCGCCACTCACGTTTCGGAAACGCCCCGCCCAGCGCCTGACGGCGATCGGCAAGATACGCTTTTTGCGCGTTGTTGAGCGACACAAAAGGCGCGTTGGGCAGATCTTCGTCGCTGACGGGGATTTGGAAACGGTCACGCATGGCGCGCAGTTGGTCGTCGCCCATTTTCTTTTGCTGGTGGGTCGTGTTCTGACCTTCGCCAGCGGTGCCCATGCCGTAACCCTTTACGGTCTTGACCAACAGACAGGTCGGTTGACCCTTTGTCTCGGTTGCCCGTTTGAACGCCGAATAGACCTTTTGGGGGTCGTGCCCGCCACGGCGCAGCGCCCAGATCTGCTCGTCGGACCAGTCTTCGACCAAGGCTGCCGTTTCGGGATACTTGCCAAAGAAATTCTTGCGGATATACGCGCCGTCTTTTGATTTGAAGGTCTGGTAATCTCCATCGACGGTTTCATCCATCAACTGGCGCAGGCGTCCGCTGGTGTCGTTTTCCAACAACGCATCCCAGCCCTTGCCCCACAGCAGTTTGATCACATTCCAGCCAGAGCCGCGGAATTCGCCCTCAAGCTCCTGAACGATCTTGCCGTTGCCGCGCACCGGACCGTCAAGCCGCTGAAGGTTGCAGTTGACCACGAAAATCAGGTTATCGAGCCCTTCGCGGGCCGCAAGGCTGATCGCGCCCAAGCTCTCAGGCTCGTCCATCTCGCCGTCGCCAAGGAACACCCAGACCTTGCGGTCGCCCATGTCGATGTGGCCGCGGTTGTGCATGTATTTCATGAACCGCGCCTGATAGATCGCCATCAGCGGACCAAGGCCCATGCTGACCGTCGGGAACTGCCAGTAATCGGGCATCAACCACGGATGCGGATAGGACGACAGACCGCTGCCGTCGACCTCGGAGCGGAAATTCTCCATCTGCGCCTCGGTAATGCGCCCCTCCATGAAGGACCGCGCATAAATACCCGGCACGACGTGGCCCTGAAAGAACACAAGGTCGCCACCGTGAATGGCCGATTTTGAGCGCCAGAAATGGTTCAAACCGATGTCGTACATACAGGCCGAGGATGCGAACGAGGCAATGTGCCCGCCGTATTCACTGCTGACCTTGTTGCGCCGCACCACAACGGCCATCGCATTCCAGCGGTTGATGGTGCGAATGCGCCATTCCATCTCACTGTCGCCCGGCACCGGCAGCTCGTCATCCGGAGAGATTGTGTTTTGATACGGGGTCGTCGCAGAGAAGGGCAACATCGCCCCCGCCGCACGGGCCTGCTGAACAGCCTTGTCGAGCAGGAAATGTGCGCGGTCCGCGCCGTCACGGGCAATAACGTCCTCGATGGCTTCTTGCCATTCCTGGGATTCTACCGGGTCGATATCAGGTGTCTGGTCTTTCATCATTCTCTCCTCAGGCCAGTTCTGGCCGCCATTCGCAGAAATCCGGGGCTATTGTGTGAGCCTGCCCTATCGAGGGCCCGGAACACAACAGTCACCAACGTGCGCCTCGCGACAAAGGGTGCAAAAAAACGCTCCCCCCTCGCGAAACTGTTTTAAAGTCCAATAAAGTTCGGGGTTCAAAAGGTGGAAGCCCCCGAAAGCCAGCAACCTTGCACGTGACCCGATAATATCGGCCGCGTGCAACAGCACTCCGCGCCCGCGCGATATCTGCATCCAAAAGCACTGGTTCATCAACGGCTCCCATTTGGTGGGCCCGCAACAAACAGCCGTCTGCCGAACACCTCCCCAAAGACGACTCTAGCCGAACGGATCCCGCCACAAAACAGCTTCGCAAGCAATGCCGCTATGCATTTAGCACAACAAGTCCGTAAAACCCCGCCCGGTTCAGCCGGCATAAACCGCCAGCCCCAGAATCTCGCGCGCTTGGGCCGCGCTTGCAACGGGGCGGTCGTATTTCTCGCAGACCCCGACCGTGCGCCGCACCAGCGCGGCGTTTGACGGCGCCAGATGCTCGCGGTCAAGCCGGACGTTGTCTTCCAGCCCCGTGCGGGCATGCCCTCCGCGCGAAATCGCCCAGTCGTTCACGACAATCTGGTTCGGACCGATGCCCGCAGCACACCACGCCGCCCCCGGCAACAAACGCTCGACTGTTTCGACATAAATATCGAACACCGCCCTGTCGGCAGGCATCGCATTTTTCACGCCCATCACGAACTGGATATACGGCGCGTCCTTGATTTGCCCCTCGCGGAACATTTGTGCCGCCTTAAGGATATGGCTCAGATCAAAGGCCTCGATCTCGGGCTTGACGTTATAAGTGATCATCTGTGACGCCAGCCAGTCGACCAATTGTGGCGGGTTTTCGTACACGCGGGTCGGAAAATTGCACGATCCCACCGACAAAGAGGCCATGTCAGGGCACAACGGCAGCATCCCGCCCCGTTCCTGACCGGCCCCCGACCGGCCGCCGGTCGAAAACTGCACGATCATACCGGGGCAATGCTTGTGAAGCCCCTCCTGAAGGGCGGCGAATTTTTCAGGATCGGATGTCGTCGTTTCGTCGGCATTGCGCACGTGGGCATGACAGATGCTTGCGCCGGCCTCGAACGCCGCGTGGGTACTCTCGATCTGTTCGCTGATGGAAATCGGAACCGCGGGGTTTGCGGCCTTTGTCGGAACAGAGCCGGTGATGGCCACACAGATGATGCAGGGATCGCTCATGTCAAAACCTTTCGTGGCGGCGCATCTGGATGCTCCTGCTCGCAACACTCAAAACCCAGCACCTTTGGAAAATACCAAAGGTGCGCAAATGATCACTCCGGCCTCGCGACCGTCATGATCGACTTTACCCCACACCGCCGCGGGACGAAAGCAAAAGTGTACGACAGTATGCACCGATTTCGGGCTGGCAGAGCGCCAAGCAGTCGCTTAGCGTGGTCGCAACACCTGCAAAGAAAGACCACCCCTTGACCGGAACCGACTTGCACACACGCACCGATCTGCCCGAGGCCCTCAGGGTGTTGCTCAAAGAATTACCCCGCAGCGGCTGGGACAGCCATCCGAAATATTCGGGCCTGATCCGGTTCTGGCTTGATCGCCACATGATGTTCCGCTCGCTGCTGGAGCGGATGGGCACCGATGTCGAGCATGTCCTCGACAAATCCATCGCACCGGCGGAATATGCCCGCCGCCTCTCACGGCTCGGGGGGACATTCATCAACGAATTGCACGGCCACCACCAGATCGAGGATACCCATTACTTTCCCGTCCTCGAAAAGCTCGATACCCGCGTCAGCCGTGGCTTTGTGATACTGGACAAGGACCATCATGCCCTTGATGCCGTTCTTGCCCGTTTTACCGGACGCGCGAATGATGTCCTTCAGGGGGTCGGCGGCAAAAGGTTCATTGACCTTTCCGCTGTCATGAAATCCGAAATCGACGGATTCGAGACACTTCTGAACCGGCATCTGACCGACGAAGAGGACCTTATCGTGCCGGTTTTGCTAAAATACGCACCACCAGGCCTGTCATAAAGGCATGGCGTAGCGCGCAACAGCCGCCCCCTCGCAAAGGGCCAGCCCAGAACCACTTTGTGCACAAAATACCGATAGTTCAGGGGCCTACGGACACCGCAGCACCACCGCCCGGACGGCATCGCACGCTTGGCAACGGGCCGTGCACACCTGTGCTCAGGCGCAAAATCGCGTGATCGCACCTCAAAACCTCTCCAAATATCCCTTTTTTCACCGTTAGCGCACGCAAATGCTCGCTTTTTAATCAAATCGCAGGAAACATGCCGCTCGATCCGTCATTCAGCCCAAAACACCTGTCGTCTTGGACTGACAATGGTTTTGTACACCAAATCAGTGCCGCTCCAGCAGGCATCTGAACAAAACCAGCCATGGCGGTACCACGATGACTGTAAATGATCCGCACGTTTTGCAAGAGGTGACAGAGGCCTTCAACCGCTATGAAGCCGCATTAGTGACCAACGATGTCGCCACGCTTGATGCGCTGTTCTGGCAAGGGCCACATGTTGTGCGCTACGGGGCGACAGAGAACCTCTATGGCCACGACGAGATCCTTGCGTTTCGCAAATCCCGCCCCTCCGCGGGACTGGAGCGGGTGCTGCGCAACACCGTCATCACAACCTTTGGCACCGACTATGCCACGGCATGTACCGAATTCATCCGCAACGGCGTGGACCGCGTCGGACGCCAGACCCACAGCTGGGCCCGCCTGCCCGAAGGCTGGCGGATCGTCGCGGCGCATGTGTCGTGGATGGACAGCTGAGCCGATGGCCCGCATGCCCTTCCATAAATCAGGCCGTGATGCCGTGGCGCGCCAACAACCGCTCGCCACTGTCATTCCAGACCTCCCAAAGAACGATTCTGCCGTTCTCCAGTTCGAACCGGTCGATGTACCGGTTGCCCTCGAATTCGGTGCCATCCGGCCACGCGCCGTACAAAGTGCCAATGCTGAACACGGCCCAGTTGTCGCCGCACGGGGCCACGTCGGTACGCTCCATCTTTTTGCGCACCCACGCATAACGCCCTGCGTTAAAGGCGGAAATCTCGGCAGGGCTGGAAAATTCACGCCCCCCCGAAAAAATAATCTTGCAGCCCGGCGCGATCATGTCCGCAACCTTGTGGACCTCTCCTGCCATTTGCCGGTCCAGAAAATGCAGGATCTGTGCCTTGATCGTATCCGCGTCCATCGCAAGCCTCTTTTTGTCCATTTCATGAAGGCCGATGTGGCCTGTCAGCCGAGCCTAACCTTGCTCGTGGCCCGATCGCAATTGCAAAAGGACCAAGCTGCAACATCTTTCCCCTCCTCCCAGAACCAAAGGAAAATGCAATGAAACCAATGATAAACCCTCTTCGCCTGTCGCGGCGCAGCTTCACCGGCATGGCCTTTGCAGCCCTTGCAGCTTTTGGCGCGCCGGCGCACGCTCAGGAAACCGTCAAGATCGGCCTGATTGCATCGCTGTCGGGTCCGTCCTCCAAATCAGGCGAGGCGATCACCCGCGGCATGCTGCTGGCCATCGAGGAAATCAACGCCGCGGGCGGTGTTCTGGGCAAGCCGCTGGAGCTGGTGCGACGCGACGACGAAGCCAACCCCGGCAAGGGCCTGACGGCGGCACGCGAACTGATCCAGCGCGAAGGCGTGGCGGTTCTGTTCGGCGGGCTTCAAACGCCGGTTTCGCTGGCGATCGTGCCTTACGTGAACCAGATCAAAGTACCGTTCATGGGCCCTTGGGCAGCGGGCACGCCGATCACCAAAAACGGTGCCGCGGAAAACTATGTCTTCCGCGTGTCCGCGGTTGACGAGATGGTCGACATCGCACTGGTCGAGCGGGCCATTTCGGTCCACGGCGCAAAGAACCCCGGCATGATGCTGATCAACAACCCGTGGGGCGAGTCCAACGAAAAGGGTCTGACAGCTGCTCTTGCCGACAAGGGCCTGCCCACGGCGGGGATCGAACGGGTCGAGGCAAATGACATCGACGTGGTTCCACAACTGACCCGCCTCAAGGATGCCGGTGCCGACACGATCTTTATGGTGGCCAACGTCGGTCCGTCCGCGCAGGTGATGAAATCGCTCGAGCGGATGGGCTGGGACGTGCCGGTTGTCTCGCACTGGGGTCCCGCAGGAGGCCGCTTTTCCGAGCTGGCCGGTCCGCGTGCGTCCTCGGTCGAGATGATCCAGACGTTCACCTTTTCGGGCAACGACAGCAAAAAGGCGGCAGATACGTTTGTAGCACTCCAAAAGCTGTTTCCCGAGATCAAAAGTGCAGCCGACGTGACCCCGGCTGTGGGGATTGCGAATGCTTATGACGCGATGCACCTGACCGCACTTGCGATTGCAAATGCCGGCTCTCTGGACGGCCCCGCGATCCGCGACGGTTATCACGCGATCACAAGCTATGACGGGCTGATCAAAAGCTATGTCACCCCGTTCACACCCGACGATCAGGATGCTCTGGGGGCAGAGGACTATGTCTTTACCCGCTTTATCGACGGCGAGATCATTCCGATCAAATAAGCCCCGAGGCTTTTCTAATGGATGGCGGGGTGCCGGTGGCGCCCCGCCCTTTTTAACGGAGCACGACATGATTGCGTCCACATTGATATCCGGCCTTGCCCTTGGCTCCATGTACGGGCTGATGGCACTGGGTTTTCACATCACCTATGCGGTCTCGAAAACGGTGAACTTCTCCCAAGGGTCGTCAATGATGTTTGGCGCGGTCATGGGCTATACGTTTACCGTGACGCTTGGCTGGCCGGTGTGGCTTGCGATCCCTGCCGCGCTGTTGTGTTGCGCGGCGCTCGGGCTGGTGGTCGAACGCTTTCTGGTGCGCCCTTTCGTGGCGCGCGGGTCTGATGCGTGGCTGATGGCGACGGTTGCGGGCGGTATTGTTCTGGATAACGTAATCCTGTTCACCTTCGGCAAGGAGCCGCGCAGTTTTCCCTCGCCGCTGGCAGAGAATGCCGTCGATGTGTTCGGCACGGGCGCCTATCCGCTTCAGCTTATCATTCCGGTTGTAGGTTTGGGGATTGCCTTTGCTCTGGCGCTGATCACTTCGAAAACCCGTCTCGGCAAATCCATGCTGGCCGCCGTACAGCGCCCCGAGGCCGCGCGCCTTGCCGGCATCAACACCCGCGCGGTGATTGCCGCGTCTTTTGCCATATCGGCCGTGTTTGCCGGTGTTGCAGGTTTGCTGATTGCGCCGCTGTTCAATGTCTCCGCCGGAATGGGCGTTGTTTTCGGTATCAAGGCCTTTGCCGCCGCGATCCTTGGCGGCATCAGCAGCGCGTGGGGCGTCATGCTGGCGGGGCTGCTTTACGGCTGTGTCGAGGCCGTCACCACCGCCTATCTTGGCTCTAGCTATACCCAGATCGTGTCGTTCAGCATGGTCATCCTTGTGCTGGTCACGGTACCGAACGGATTGTTCGGCCGCGCCGAAATCAAAAAGGTCTGATCCCATGAGCATTCTTGAAACAAGACAAACTGCAACGCGGCTCATGGCGATGCCTGCGGTGTCGGTGGCCGGAATTGTCGCCCTGACCGCGGGCACGGTCTGGATGGCGCTGAACGCCGATGGCTATCTTGTGTTCATCCTCGCGCTCTTTGCGCTCAATGTGGTTGTCGGGGTCGGGCTGAACATCCTGTTGGGCCTTTCGGGGCAGATTTCATTCGGTCATGTGGGATTTTTTGCAATCGGGGCCTATACCACGGCCATCCTTGCGCTTGCGGGTGTCGATTACTGGCTGGCGTTTGTGGCTGCCGGTGTGATCAGCGCATTTGCGGGTGCCTTGCTGGCGGTGCCTGCGCTGCGGGTGACGGGGCCGTACCTTGCGATGATGACCATCGCCTTTGCCTTTATCGTCGAGCATGCCGCGATCGAGTTGCGCGGCCTGACGGGCGGGCACAACG
>JBLHUT010000140.1:0-9308 GCA_047629975.1 Paracoccaceae bacterium | reverse complement strand
CGGATGTTTTGGTCTGACCGAACCGGATGCAGGAAGCGACCCTGCGGGCATGAAGACCCGCGCCGAAAAGACCCCCACCGGTTACAAGCTCACCGGTGCAAAAATGTGGATTTCAAATTCGCCTTTCGCAGATGTTTTCGTGGTCTGGGCAAAGTCGGACGCCCACGGTGGCAAAATTCGGGGTTTCGTGCTTGAAAAAGGCATGACCGGCCTGAGCGCACCAAAGATCGGCGGCAAGTTATCGTTGCGCGCGTCGACAACCGGCGAGATCGTGATGGACGGTGTCGAGGTTGGCGAAGACGCGCTTTTGCCGAATGTTCAGGGGCTTAAAGGACCTTTCGGATGTTTGAACCGTGCGCGTTACGGCATCAGCTGGGGCGTGATGGGGGCTGCCGAATTCTGCTGGCATGCCGCACTGAATTACGGGCTCGACCGCAAGCAGTTCGACAAACCCTTGGCGCAGACACAGCTTTTCCAGAAAAAACTGGCCGATATGCAGACTGAAATCACGCTTGGCCTGCACGGCGCATTGGCGCTTGGCCGTATGCTTGAGGCGCACACCGCCGCCCCCGAAGCCATCAGCCTGATGAAACGTAATAATTGTGGCAAGGCACTCGAGATCGCGCGCATGTCCCGCGATATGCACGGCGGCAACGGCATTCAGGAAGATTACCAGATCATGCGCCACATGGTGAACCTTGAAACGGTCAATACCTATGAGGGCACTCACGATGTGCACGCCCTGATCCTCGGGCGGGCGCAAACCGGTTTGCAGGCGTTTTTCTAAAAGCGCCTCATGCGATGAAAACCACCCCACGCAGCGCTTTGAGTACTGCGCGGGGGCTTATGCAAGACCGCCGTCGCGTTCGAGAAACGCAACGATCTCTGCCACCCCTTTATCACTGCGCAATGACGCCATGACAAAAGGCCGTGTGCCGCGCGCACGGCGCGCATCACTCTCTAAAAGCGCCACATCGACGCCGACATAAGGTGCCAGATCGATCTTGTTGATGACCAACAGATCCGAGCGCGTGACCCCCGGGCCTTTCTTGCGCGGAATGTCCTGTCCGGCGGCCGTGTCGATGATATAAATACTCAGATCCGCAAGCTCTGGGCTGAACGTCGCAGCAAGGTTATCCCCGCCACTTTCGATCAGGATGATGTCAAGATCCGGAATGGACGCGCGCAGATCCGCGACGGCCGCCAGATTGATAGACGCATCTTCGCGGATGGCCGTATGAGGACAGCCCCCCGTTTCGACACCGCGAATGCGTTCTTCCGGCAGGGCCTGAACACGCAAAAGATAATCGGCATCCTCGCGCGTAAAAATATCGTTTGTGATCACAGCGACCGAATATTTCTGTGACAGCGCCCGGCACAATTTTTCGGTCAATGTCGTTTTTCCGACACCAACCGGACCACCGATGCCAAGTCGCAAAGGACCGGTTTTGGATCGTGTAGCGGACGGCGTCGCAACAGATGTTTCAAGCGGCATATCAGGACCTCGTTTCAACAGTTCGTCAGGTTTTAAACAAGCGCACATCCAGCGTTTCATGTTCGAACGCCGCCATATCCGCCCCGAAAGTCGCACTCGCAATATCGTCAAGTGTTGCAGTCTGGACCAAAGCGGACAGCGTCTCGATCACCGGATGCAAAGCTGCCAGCACGCGCTGGCCATCGGTCTGTCCCAACGGCACGAACCGGACCGCAACCGAGACCAGATTGGACACAAAGGCATGTAGATAAAGCGCCACAACCTGCGTCGGTGCGACCGCCAGGGTTGTCGCCGCCCGCCCCACCGCAACAGGTAGCGCACAAGGTGGCCAATCGCTATCGCTCAACGCGTTGACGGTCGTCACAAACGCCGTTCCCTGCGCCAGAGTCTCAAGCCACCTCTCGCGGCTCGGTGCCAAAGCGGCTGCTGTTTGCTCTATCGCCGGGGTGCCACGCATCGCTTCCAGCAGCAAAATCGCGTCGCTGCGCCCAGCCCCGTAGGACACGATATCGACCAGCCAGCGTTCAAGCGAAGCCGCATCGTGCACGGCGCCGCTTGCGATAGCCGTCTCCATCCCGTTCGAATACGCAAAACTGCCCAGCGGAAACGCAGGCGACAGCCACTGCACAAGACTGAGCAACCCCGTCTCAGTGGTCATGGGAATGGCCCATCGTACGCCCCAGCCCATATGCCCCACCTTCGGGTGTAAAGGGGGCTGTCATGGCCGTTATCTGTGCCCCCAGACCGCGCAGCATTTCCGCAAGCACAGGATTATCCTGTATGATCAGGTGATCCGTAGCGATCTGACAAGGAGTATGACGATTGCCGATGTGCCAAGCCAAACGTACAAGCGCATCGCCACAGATGTGCAACACAGCCTCGTTTGCGGCACGGACAGCTATTTTTTCGCCGCTTTCGGTCAAAAGCGCGTCACCATCATTCAGCGATGTGGTCTCAGCAAGGTCAATCATCAGATCAGAGCCGTCAGACAACGTCACGCGCTTGCGCCGCAGCATCCGGTCGTCATAAGCAAGCACCAAAAGACCCTGCGCCCCGTGGGCCGCTCCGCGTTTGACTGCTACCGCGCGCGGCATTACCATCGCCCCATACTCCCTTGATCTTTATCAACAACCCAAAAGGGGTGCACACAAATCAAAGTGGCAAAATTGCGCAGCACCGGCAAGAGACAAAGCATCCGCCTGCTCCCGAATTCCAAAACAAAACGCGGGCGCTTCTTCAATGCCTTTTGGTCAGCCTCGGATCTAGGAGATTTTCATCATGTCGAGGATGACAGAAGGAAGCGCATCACGCGTCAACCCCTGTCGCGCCAGCTGCGCATCGTCTTGACGATAAAGCGCCTCGGCCTTGCGGCTCACGTCACTTGAGACGAGCAAAATTGCAAAAGCGTGACCGATCGTGCTTGAAACTCGACGTGCCCCGTCAAAAAACTGATCGAGGGTAGAAATTGCGTGCGTGGCCATGAAGGCGCTCCAGAATTGCTGCGTTGCAGCAATCTAAGACCTGACCCGACTGGCCGCCACGTACATATGATCAAAGCCGCTTTGCACTGGCAGCA
Source organism: Paracoccaceae bacterium (assembly GCA_047629975.1). Classification (GTDB taxonomy): domain Bacteria; phylum Pseudomonadota; class Alphaproteobacteria; order Rhodobacterales; family Rhodobacteraceae; genus JBLHUT01. The sequence goes on along the minus strand of JBLHUT010000140.1, from coordinate 6,237 downwards.
TAGCTTAATCTGCGCACACCCACACTTAACTCCAGACATTAAGTTCCTGCTCTAGGCCATTGTTAGTAAAGAAAGTATCTTTGCGCCATCGGCAGTTCACTCGCAGGCTCGCAGGTCAGCAAAATACCATCGGCGCGCACTTCATAAGTTTCGGGATTTACCTCGATATGGGGGCGTGCATCGTTCATCACCATGTCCGCCTTGCCGATGTTACGCGTGCCACTCACGGGCACAGTCGATTTCGCCAAGCCAAGCGACGCCCCGATACCCGCTTCATGGGCGGCTCCCGAAACAAAGGTGACCGACGAGCGCTCTAACGCGCGCCCGAAAGATCCGAACATCGGGCGCGAATAGACCGGTTGAGGCGTCGGGATAGAGGCATTCGGGTCGCCCATCTGCGCACAGGCAATCGTGCCACCGACAATCACCATCTCGGGTTTCACCCCGAAAAAAGCGGGGTTCCACAGACACAGATCGGCCCGCTTTCCAACGGCGATGCTGCCGATGTGCGTTGACATGCCGTGGGCAATTGCCGGGTTGATTGTGTATTTCGAGATGTAGCGACGAACACGGATATTGTCATTCTCACCGGTTTCTTCAGCAAGCCGCCCACGCTGGACCTTCATCTTGTGCGCCGTCTGCCATGTGCGGATAATCACCTCTCCCACGCGGCCCATGGCCTGACTGTCGGAGGCAATGATGCTAAATGCGCCCATGTCATGCAGGATGTCTTCGGCGGCAATCGTTTCCTTGCGAATGCGGCTTTCGGCAAAGGCAACATCCTCGGGGATCGCCTTGTCGAGGTGGTGACACACCATCAGCATGTCCAGATGCTCTTCGAGGGTGTTGACCGTATAGGGCCGCGTCGGATTGGTTGACGACGGAATAACATGTGCCTCGCCGCAAACCTTGATGATGTCGGGGGCATGACCGCCCCCCGCCCCTTCGGTATGAAACGCATGGATCGTACGGCCTTTGATGGCGTCCAACGTATTCTCGACGAAACCGGATTCGTTAAGTGTATCCGTGTGGATCATCACCTGTACATCCATTTGATCCGCAACGGTCAGACAGCAATCAATTGCCCCCGGCGTTGTGCCCCAATCCTCGTGCAGCTTCATGGCACAGGCTCCGCCCAGAACCATCTCTTCGAGAGCGGCCGGCTGGCTTGCGTTGCCTTTCCCCGACAGCCCGAAGTTCATCGGGAAAGCATCAAGCGCCTGCATCATCCGGCCAAGGTGCCACGCCCCCGGAGTACAGGTCGTGGCAAGCGTTCCGTGCGCGGGCCCGGTGCCACCGCCAAGCTGGGTCGTGATCCCCGAATGGAGCGCATCTTCGATTTGTTGCGGACAAATGAAATGGATATGCGCGTCGAACCCGCCCGCCGTCAGGATCCTGCCTTCGCCGGCAATCGCCTCGGTCGAGGGGCCGATGATGATATCGACACCCGATTGGGTATCAGGGTTTCCTGCCTTACCGATTTTGCAGATGCGCCCGTCGCGCAGCCCGACATCGGCTTTGTAAATACCGGAATGATCCACGATCAGCGCGTTTGTGATGACCGTATCGACCGCGCCGCCCGCGCGCGTCACCTGAGACTGGCCCATGCCGTCCCGAATGACCTTTCCACCACCGAACTTCACTTCATCGCCGTAGCGCGTCAAATCACGCTCGACCTCGATCACCAGATCCGTGTCAGCCAAACGGACCCTGTCTCCGGTGGTCGGGCCATACATGTCCGCATAGGTCGCACGAGATATTCTGGATGGCATGAAACACAAATCCTGTTGGCAAGGTTGAAAATATATCAGGGCAACGGTGCCCGCTGGAAAAATGGCCACAAAGGCAGGTGATTTATAGCGACTGCGCAAGCCTACAGGTCACTCCGGCCCCAACATTCGGGCCTCAAGAAAGCCGGTGCAGGCCGAAACTCTTGTTCAGGAAGAAAAGGAGCGCCTGCCCCGAGCCTGCCCGACACAGGGTGCGACGGGCCGCAAGGATCGGGCGGCCGCACGCCAAAAGGATCAGCGTGGCGGGCCTTTTGGCGTGCGAACAGGAATGGGAATCGGCCGGGGCGCCGGCGTTGGTGCCAGAACTCCAAGAAGACGTTCGATAAGATCACGCATAAATATGCTCTCCCCTTTATCACTTCATCTTAACAGCCAACGCCCTGCAAAACACCTGTTTTCACAAAACGCCGGCGGAATTACGTTTTTGTGCCGAGCCCCGGCTTGCGGCGGCTGCTCTTGCGGGTGTTTGCGACTTTCGACTTGGGCTTGCGTGGCGCCTGAGGTTCAACCGCACTTGCCGCGGTTTTTCTTTGCTCCAATGCCAGACTTTCGATCAGGCTTTGTGTTGCCTCAAGGTCGTCGGGCTGTGCCGCGGGCATCGCGGCGGGTTTTGCCTCAAGTGCGGCGGGTTGCAACGCCTTTGCTTGCGTCAATTTTTCCGCAGACCCCTTTGCCTCGATCTCGTTGGTCCCGTTCGTAGTGGCCACGGGTGTGTCACCTGCAACCGGCGCCACCAAATTCACCGGCGTCGCGTCAACGCGTGATTTGGGCGGCGCGCCAACCGACCCCTGCGATTTGCCTGTCGCAGGCAAGGTTACCACGGTCGCAACAGATGCTTTTTCGACAGGTTTGGCGGCAGCAACAGGCTTTGGTGCCGCAACCGGTGCCGAAGAGCCGACAGAGGCCAAGGCAGGACGCGAGGCCGTCTCTTTTCCGGCCGGTTCCCGCGCGACAAGTTCCGGCGCAGGTTTCTTTTGGACGGGTGCCACACGTGTGGGTACAGGTGGTGTCGCACGTTCGGAATGAACCGCCAGTGCGGCTTTTGATGTAAAAACAGCGCCCTGCCAGCTTCCGGCAAGGCCGTAAGCCATCCGGGTCATTTCGATCTGGAACTCTGCGCCCTGTTTCCAAAGCGCGACGCTACTGCGCCAATAATCAATCGGAGTTACGAAGTGCATGGTACATTATTCCCGTTTTTCAATTTGGTTCCCTCCCAAATTCACTTCTCATGCGGATACGCCCGGCTAAAGCGCCCCCATCACGTTCTGATTAAACCCGAAGACACGCCGCTCGCCACCGTAGGGGACCAAAGACACCTCGCGGCGTTGTCCCGGCTCGAAGCGCACAGCCGTCCCGGCCGCAATATCAAGCCGCATCCCGCGGGCAGCAACACGGTCGAACTCCAGACCGGCATTGGTTTCGGCAAAATGATAATGGCTGCCAACCTGCACAGGACGATCGCCCGTGTTCGCGACCATAAGGGTTACGACCTGCGCGCCTTCATTCAGAATAATATCACCAGGGGCGGGCATGATTTCGCCGGGTATCATCGCATATTCCTATCTGATCGGGTGGTGAACAGTCACCAGTTTAGTGCCATCCGGAAACGTCGCCTCGACTTGTACATCATGGATCATGCTGGCGATACCGTCCATACATTGACCGACGGTGACCACATGCGCCCCCGCCTCCATCAGGTCCGAGACACTGCGGCCGTCGCGCGCGCCCTCGACCACGAAGTCTGTAATCAGGGCGATTGCTTCGGGATGATTGAGCTTCACCCCCCGCGCCAAACGACCTCTGGCCACCATCGCGGCAACCGAAATCAGCAGCTTGTCCTTTTCCCTCGGCGTCAGATTCATCGTCGTCCTCTCGCAAGTCTATGCAGTCCCAAGCTCTATATAACCTTCATACCGGCTATTGCCACACCCTCGGCAGGTCGCCATTGCGCAAATGGCGCAAAACCGACCGCAATGCCTGTTGCAGCGGCCAGCCGTCGGGCGCCATCAGGCGCACAACACACTTGCCATCCCATGCAGAGGCCGCAACCCGGCACGGTGCCCCCGCAAGCACAGCCTGAACACCGCCAAGCGCATCCTGTGCCCCCTGCGACACAAGAGCAACCGTGGCAAACGCGATATTCCCGTCCAAAAGCGCAGGGTCGCGCCCTGACAGCAGTACATCATCGCCTAAATCGACAGGATCCAACAGAACCGGCACACCGTCGCGGTGCACGATCCGCCGCTCTCGCAGCTTGAGCCGACCGACCACTTCGCCCATTGCCGCACGCCCCAACACAAGCGTTTCGCAATACAAAAGCGTGGCCGAGCCGCGCAACGCGATGGTGGTGGTCCTGTTCAGTTCGGATCCGTCAAACAAAATCGTCTCCTGGGGCAACCACGACAACATTCCGCCGTCATCAACCGACATCCCGACGGTAATTTCGCCCGCCCCGCCAAGACTGGCATAGGCACGTTCGGCGGTCTGTGTCGTGGCGACCGCACGCACACCCGCAGCAAGATGCAGCCCGAAATGCAATTTATCCCCGCCGGTTACACCGCCAGCTGTATTCAGAAAGACAACTTCCGGCTCTGGCCGACGCACGCCTGTGTTGGTGTGGCTTTGCGTGGCGTATATTTTTGGCAAAAACGCCTTTGCCGATCCGGATTGATGCAGGTTGCTCAATCGCCCACCGGTGTCAATCCGCACCTCGGCACGCCCGCGCGTTCGCTGCATGACAACGGCATCAGGCGGGACGGATACATCACGGGAGGTATAGGCGGGTTCCATAATCCGATCCATATTTGATGTGTCACGGAGTGTGCAACGGATGACGACAGGTTCAAGGGCATTAACCGCGGCCGCGCCACGCATCGCACAATATTTAAGCAATTCTTTGGCAAGTGCCTTATGATGCGGTCTTCGTCGCGGATCAGAATAGGCGCAAAAACACTGGCCCTTGGTCGCTGCATTGGCTAGCAAAGGGTATGGAAACCCAGATCACCATCCGCCGCCCCGACGACATGCACTTGCACCTGCGCGATGGCGCCATGATGCACGCAGTCCTGCCTGAAACCGCACGGCACTTTGCCCGCGCCCTGATCATGCCCAATCTGGTTCCGCCGGTTGTCATGGGCGCAGATGCACGCGCCTACCGCGACAGAATTATGGCCGCTTTACCGGAAGGGAGCGGCTTTCAGCCTCTCATGACGCTCTACCTTACCGAGCAAACGGATGCCGATGATGTTGCCGCAGCGTATGAAAGCGGTTTGATCACTGCTGTGAAACTCTATCCCGCCGGGGCCACAACCAATTCGGCCTCCGGTGTTGCCGACCTGACAAAAGTCCAACCGGTGCTGGAGCGGATGGCCGAAATCGGCCTGCCCTTGTGTGTGCACGGCGAAGTCACCGATGCGGACGTGGATATTTTCGATCGCGAAGCGGTCTTTATCGACCGCGTGCTGGAGCCGTTGCGGGCGCGCACACCGGGCCTGAGGGTTGTAATGGAGCATATTACAACCGCCGACGCCTGTGAATATCTTGGCGCCAATACCGCAGGCGATCTGGGGGCCACAATCACAACACATCACCTGATGATCAACCGGAACCACATGCTGGTCGGGGGCATCCGGCCCCATTACTACTGCCTGCCGGTTGCAAAACGCGAGCGACACCGCGCCGCACTTGTTGCACTTGCGACGTCAGGGGCGACGAACGTTTTTCTGGGCACCGATTCTGCGCCGCATCTTGACCACGCCAAGGAAGCGGCCTGTGGCTGTGCGGGGGTTTTTTCGGCTACCAACACGATGGCATGTCTGGCGCAGGTCTTTGACGAGGCCGGAGCGCTTGCGCGGCTCGAGGGATATACCTCGGGACACGGTGCTGCTTTTTACGGCTTGCCGCTTAATCCCGGCACGCTGACACTGACCAAAGGGGGTGCGGCGCCAATACCTGCCAAAATCGCGACCCCTGACGGTGCCTTGACCGTATTCGACCCTGCCCGCCCCGTGCATTGGCATGTCAGCTAACTGCATTTGTTGATCCGGCGTTTTTTCGTGGCCAGTGGCGCGCGACTGGGGTAAATCCCGCGCCCAAGGACTTATGACGCCTCAAAGGACCCCGCCTCCATGATCCCTACCTCGTATCCTTCCGCCGAAACCATCGCCCAGTTGACCGCAGGTATGCTGCTGGAAATAGGGGCCGTGCACTTTAATGCCACCGAGCCGTTCACGCTGGCATCGGGCAAACCGTCACCGACCTATATCGATTGCCGCAAGTTGATTTCCTATCCGCGCATCCGCTCGACGCTGATGGATTTTCTGACAATCACCGTGATGCGCAATGCCGGTTTCGAGGCGTTCAACAACATTGCAGGCGGCGAAACGGCGGGCATTCCGTTTGCGGCACTGGTGGCCGAACGGATGGCCCTGCCGATGACCTATGTGCG
>JBLHUT010000139.1:0-9314 GCA_047629975.1 Paracoccaceae bacterium | reverse complement strand
TGGTTGGAAGAAGAGCTTTCCGTGCTGACAGACCCTGCGACATATCAGGTGCTGCCACAGGAGGCTTGGAAACGGGTCAAGACGCGCACACATTCGGGGCGTTTCATGGCAGTGGTCAAGGCGCTTGCGCAATTTCGCGAGCACTATGCGCAAACCCAGAATATCCCCAGAAACCGGGTTATCAAAGACGACGCGCTTCTTGAATTGGCCTCGACGAAACCGAATGACTATGCCGATTTGAACAAGTCCCGACTTTTGCTGCGCGAAGCCCGCAAAGGGGTGATTGCAGATGGCATTCTCAAGGCTGTCGCTGAAGGACAAAAGATGGCTCCCGAAGACTTTCCCGCCGCCGACCGGTCGCGCGAAAAGTTGCAGGTCAATCCGGCCTTGGCCGACCTGCTGCGTGTGCTGCTGAAAGCAAAGTCCGAAACGTTCGATGTGGCCCAAAAGTTGATTGCATCGGCGGCCGACCTCGATGCGATCTCAGCAGGGGAGCGAGACGTGCGTGCCCTGCATGGTTGGCGCAAGGAAGTTTTCGGCGATGACGCGCTTAGGCTGTGCGACGGTAAGATCGCTTTGGCGGCCCAAAACGGACAGGTAAAGGTTATCGTGCTCTAGCAGCGGGATTTATGTGTCTGACCCTGTCAGCGTCTGACACTGCGCTGGTTGTTTTGTCCTGTCACAGTGATCTGCCGCACGCCGTCGAGCTGCTGCAAGGTGATGAACTTGCCTGCCGATAGCTCACGCGATTGTACCGTCCCGGAATCGGATGCAACAAAAGGGCGTGAAATACGGAATTCATAAGTCAGTGTGCCACTTCCCGGAACATCGGCCGGAGTGAGGACGAGTTCGGCGTCCCAGAAACCTTGGGTTTCGGGCAACCCGATTGCCGTTATAACGGCGCCTTCTGCGACGCGTGCGATGTTCAGGGACTGGATGGTTTGAACAAGTGTGCGTCTGTCTTGTGCAACGCCATATCCTTCTTTGGGCGCGAGCGTTGCAACCTCTTCGGTGCTGCTCCCGAACCAGTTGAACGGGTTAAGACGTGAGTCCTGAACCGTTGCGCATCCTGAAAGTACTACCAACGCCGTCAATCCGCCAAGCAGGGGTCTTTTCATATCCGTCCCTCGTTCTGTCACCCTCGGAGTAGCTCAAAGTGGTCCCTTTGAAAAGAGCATGAAAAATCCGTTCAACCCGAATCGTGAAGGCACAAGTGCTTGCCGTTCTATGCACATCGAAATAGGTGAACGCTCAGGAGGGCGTGTAATGGCCAATGAGAATTTTGAAGAGATCGTAGAGACTTTCGAGTTTCTGGATGACTGGGAAGATCGCTATCGGCATGTGATCGAGATCGGTAAGGCGTTGCCTGTTCTGGAAGAAAACTTGCGGATTCCAGCAACCAAGGTCGAAGGCTGCGCCAGTCAGGTGTGGTTAGTGCCTGAAATCAACGGCACAGGACGTACCGCGGTGTTGAGTTTTCGCGGTGAAAGTGACGCCATGATCGTGCGTGGATTAATTGCCATTTTACATGCGCTGTATTCGGGACAAAAGGTTGATGATATTTTGAAAACAGACGCATTTGCACAGCTGGGGCGTCTGGGGCTGAACGAACATCTTTCGTCCCAACGCTCGAACGGATTGCGGGCCATGATCGTGCGGATCAATGATATCGCACGGCGGGTTGTCGAAAACTAGATGCACAGGGCTGTGCCAACTTGACCCTTGCCCTGCTTTACTTATGGCTTTTCAGTCCTATTTACTGTAGTGGCAAGTTGCCGAGGAGGGATTGTGATGCCTGAAAGACAAACAAAATTGCAGACAGTCGATCCTGTCTGGGCGCAGATTTCTGTCGAGGGAAAAGACGCGATTGCCATGGAGCCACTGCTGGGCGGGTTGATCCATTCGAGCATTCTGCATCATCCCACGATGGAGCGTGCTTTGGCCTATCGGATTTCTCTCAAGCTTGCCTCGGGCGAGATGTCCGAGCAAATCTTGCGTGAGATCGCTGATGAGGCGTATTCAGCAGATCCGTCATTGGGGCAGTCTGCTCGCGCCGACCTTGTGGCTGTGTTCGAACGCGATCCCGCTTGCCACAGGTTTTTGCAGCCGATCCTTTATTTCAAGGGCTATCAGGCGATCCAAGCTTACCGTGTGGCCCATTGGCTTTGGCTGAACGGGCGTATCGATCTGGCCTATTATTTCCAGATGCGCATATCCGAAGTGTTCGGTGTGGATATCCATCCGGCGGCGCGTATTGGAAAAGGCATCATGATTGATCATGCCCATTCGATCGTTATTGGCGAAACGGCAGTTGTTGGTGATAACGTCTCGATGCTGCATTCCGTTACTCTGGGCGGCACGGGCAAAGACGTCGATATTCGCCATCCGACCATCGAAGATGGCGTGTTGATCGGTGCAGGGGCCAAGGTCCTTGGCAACATTACCGTTGGGCATTGCAGTCGTGTTGCCGCGGGCTCTGTCGTGCTGATGGATGTGCCGCCATGCAAGACGGTGGCGGGGGTGCCTGCGAAAATCGTTGGCGAGGCAGGCTGTGATCAACCCTCAGTCATGATGGATCAACTGCTTGGTCGCGGTTGAGTTTCAGTGATTTGATCTAACAGTCTAACGAAAGACAATTTCGTCCGCGCGGATCATACCGAGCACGTCTCGTGCCTGTTCGTCCAGCAGGTCAAGGTCCAGATATTCGTCAGACATGCGGTGCGCCTTGTTCGTCAGTTCACTGACCTGTTGGGCAAGGGCGTCCCGTTCGCGAGTGAGCTTACCCAGGTCGGCAGTGATCTCCACTCTGCGAAATACGCCAAAATCTCCTTGCACGGCAGCAAAGGTGAAATAGATCGCAAGCGAAAACGACAATGCGAAATAGATTACAACCGCAAATGCGGGACGTGACTGGGTCATGCTGCTGCCTCATCGACTTCTTTTGAGCCGCAGATCAGAATCGCATGATTTTGCCCGATTGTGAATCCCCTTTGTCGGGTGCGCTGTTTATTTTTCGTGCGCGGTTTCAATGACGCTCCCAACAATTTTAGGCCGCAAAAAAGCCTGCCGGTTGATCGCCGGCAGGCTTTTGTCTGATGGGCTTTGCCGAAGACCGGTCTAGGCTTCGCGGCCTTTGTAGATGTCGACAAGCTTTTGCAACATCGCCAGCGCATCCTCGCGCGAGCGCTGGAAAGAGTTGCGCCCGATGATCGACCCGTTTCCGCCGCCGTCGCGGATAGCGCGCGCGTCGTCATAAACGCTGTCTTGGCCTTTCTTGGCCCCTCCGGAAAAAACAACAATCCGGCGCCCGGCAAAAGAGGCATCCATGCAATGCTTTACCCGAGCGGCTTGAGTGGCAATGTCAATTCCGACATCCTGATAGACCTGCTTGGCTTCCGCCAACATCAGGTGATCGGTGCTCAGTTTGATCTTGATGATATGCGCCCCCAGCAATGCGGCGATCTGTGCCGCATAAGCTGCAACGTCAATGCCTGTTTCGCCGGCTTTGGTAATCGCCTCGCCACGCGGATAGGACCAGATGACCGTTGCCACCCCCTTGGAGGCCGCCTCGTTGCGCATTTCGCGGATTTCTTCGAACATATCCAGCGCCATGTCAGAGCCGGGATAGACAGTGAAGCCGATTGCCGCACAACCCAGCCGCAGAGCGTCGTCAACAGAAGCTGTCACGGCTTGATTTTTTCCGCTCGTTTCCGACATCAGCGAATTGGCGGAGTTGCACTTCAGGATCGTCGGGATTTGTCCGGCAAATGTGTCGGAACCGGCTTCAAGCATACCCAACGGCGCGGCATAGGCATTCAGGCCTGCATCAATTGCCAATTGGTAATGATAGTGCGGGTCGTACGCTGCGGGGTTCACAGCAAAGCTACGTGCCGGGCCATGCTCGAACCCCTGATCGACGGGCAGGATGATCATCTTGCCGGAACCGCCAAGTTTTCCGTTCATCAACATGCTGCACAACTTGCCTTTGACGCCGGGTGTTTCACCTTCGTAATTTGCAAGAATACGCTGGACGGTACGTGAAGCCTTCATGGATGGACCCTTTTTGTTGAAGCGGATGAGCACGCAATAGGACGCGCAAAGTCGTCATGCAAACGAGTTAGCGCCAACATGTCGATAAAAACGGGAATACCGGTCAAATACCAGCCGTCTCAAAGGTTTCCGGCCTGTAGCACCCGTTGCTGCGACAGGCCGGTATGCGTCTTCAGGCCATAAGGGCAGCCACTCCGGGGAGTGTTTTCCCTTCCATCCATTCCAGAAATGCCCCACCGGCTGTCGAGATATAGGTGAAATCATCCGCAACGCCGGCTTTGTTGAGTGCCGCCACAGTGTCGCCGCCGCCAGCCACCGACACCAGCAGGCCGGCGCGCGTCAATTCGGCGGCGGCCCGGGCGGCGGCATTTGTCGCCATGTCGAAGGGGGCGATTTCGAACGCGCCCATCGGACCGTTCCAGATCAACGTCTTGCAGCCCCTCAGGACGGCATCGACCTGTGTGACCGTTGCCGGCCCGGCATCAAGGATCATTGCATCCGTCGGGCAGGCGTCTGCCGCGACCACTTCGCTGGGCGCATTTGCCTTGAACTCGCGGGCCACAACCACATCCACCGGCAAAAGAATCTGACATCCCGCGACTTTGGCCTTTTCCATGATTTCAAGTGCCGTGGCCGTCATGTCATGCTCTGCCAACGATTTTCCGACATCGATTCCTTGGGCGGCAAGGAACGTATTGGCCATGCCCCCCCCGATGATCAGGTGATCGACCCGGCCCACAAGATTGCCCAGCAAGTCAAGCTTGGTCGAAACCTTGGCCCCGCCAACAACAGCCGCAACCGGACGCACAGGCGCCCCCAGTGCCGCCTCAAGCGCCGACAGTTCGGCTTGCATCAACCGTCCGGCACAGGCGGGCAGGGCACGCGCCAGCGCCTCGGTGGTGCTGTGGGCGCGGTGGGCGGCGGAAAACGCGTCGTTGCAATAAATGTCCCCAAGGGTCGCAAGGCGCGCGGCAAAGGCGGCATCGTTGCTTTCCTCGCCCGGATGGAACCGGACGTTTTCAAGCAAAACCACATCGCCGGCTCCCATTGCCGCAACAGTTTCCTTATAGACACCATCCGCAAACGTCACACTTTGGCCCAAAGCGGTCTCAAGTGCGGGCAACACGATCCTCAGCGACATTTCCGGCACGACCTTGCCCTTGGGGCGGCCGAAATGGGCCAGCAGCACAGGGCGACCGCCCGCGGCCTGGATGTCCTTGATGGTCGGGACGATTCGCGTGATCCGCGTCGCGTCGGTGACGACACCGTTTTCTACCGGAACATTGATATCCACCCGCACCAGCACTGTCTTGCCGTTCAGGTCCATGTCGTCGAGAGTTTTCCAAGCCATTTTTCGTCTCCTGTTTCGCGGTCCTTTTGGCACATCCTCACGGGCCTGTCACCGCTGGGGGCTTTCCCTTAGCCAAGGCACGGTTTAGGGTCGCGCCGAAATCACGAAAGGACGCCTCATGGCTGATATCAAAGATCCCGAAAATACGCTGCTGATCGAACTCAAGGATGGCACGGTCACAATCGAGCTGTTGTCGGATGTGGCGCCGCTGCATTGTGCGCGCATCAAAGAGCTTGCTCGTGCGGGTGCTTATGACGGGGTAATCTTCCACCGGGTCATCGACGGCTTCATGGCACAGACCGGCGATGTCGAGCATGGCAAAGAGGGCGGCGAGACACGGCGCGCGGGAACGGGCGGATCCGAGTTGCCCGACGTTCAGGCCGAATTCTCCAAGCTGCCCCACGACCGTGGCACGATTGGCGCTGCGCGTTCCGCGAACCCCAACAGTGCGAATTCGCAGTTTTTCATCAACTTTTCCGACAACAGCTTTTTGAACGGGCAATACACCATGTACGGGCGTGTCATCAGCGGGATGGATCATGTGGATGCCATTGCGCGCGGCGAGCCGCCTGCGAACCCCGACAAGATGATCTCGATGAAAGTGGCGGCAGATGCGTAACGCAGGACTTGCAGCAGCCCTTCTTGCGGCGCTGGCGGTTCCGGCGCTGGCACAAGAAGACGGCCCCGGCCCGAACCTCGAGGTCGTAATCTCGGGCGAGTCGAATGGCACAATCATCATTGATATGCTGTCCGATGTGGCTCCTTTGCATGTGGCGCAGATCACGGCACTTGCCGAACAGGGGGCTTATGACGACGTAGCGTTTCACCGTGTGATTGACGGCTTCATGGCGCAAACCGGCGATGTCGAGCATGGCAAGTCGGGCTCCGACATGCGGCGCGCGGGCACCGGTGGCTCCGATCTGCCTGATTTGCCGGCTGAATTCTCTGATGTTCCGTACGAACGCGGCATCGTTGGCATGGCACGCTCGCAAAACCCCGATTCGGCCAATTCCCAGTTCTTTATCATGTTTGACCAAGGCTCCTTCCTGAATGGTCAATACACGGTAGTCGGACGGGTGATCGAGGGGATGGAGGTCGTTGATGCGATCAAGCGTGGCACAGGCGCGAACGGCGCAGTTGTCGGTGCGCCGGACCGGATGAGCAGCGTCAAGGTTCTTCGTTAAAATCACTCGGGCTCCCGCCCTGTAAACCCTGCGTGAGCAGGGCTTGGCCGGGAGCCTGCACTCTGTCACCCTCTGTTCCGAAGCGATCGGAGGTACTCATGCGCTTGAACCCCTTTAAATTCCTGTTGCGTCTTGGTGCGGTTGCGTGCCTTTGCTCGGCAGCCCTTGCCGGAACTGCTCCGGTTTCCGCCGCCCCCGAATTCTGGGCGCGTGAATGGCCAGACACAGATTTTTCAACAAACAACATCGAAAGCTGGACCGAGATCCTGTCTGGCGGGCCGCCAAAAGACGGCATTCCCGCCTTGAACGATCCGGCGTTCATCGCCGCTTCCTCCGAAGACCGGATTGCGGGCCGTGAGCCGGTCATCACGGTCGAGATCGCGGGCGCGGTGCCGCGTGCCTATCCGATCCGCTATCTGACCTGGCACGAGATTGTGAATGACACGGTCGCCGGTATCCCCGTTGCGGTGACCTTTTGTCCGCTGTGCAATTCGGGTATCACGTTCGACCGTCGGGTTGACGGGCGGGTTCTGACCTTTGGTGTGTCGGGCAAGTTGCGCAAATCGGATATGGTTATGTTCGACCGCGAAACGCAAAGCTGGTGGCAGCAGGCGGTTGGCCAGTCGATTGTCGGCACCCTGACTGGCGCTAAACTTACCGCGCTGCCCACGTGGATGGAAAGTTGGGCCGAGTTTCGGGCGCGCAATCCCGATGGCCTTGTCATGGACCAACCCGATTGGCCGCGCAGTTACGGCAAGAACCCTTATGTGAATTACGACAGCTCCTTCCGGCCTTTTCTATACAGCGGAGAGCTGCCTCCGCACGGTATTGATGCCTTGGCCCGTGTTGTGCGGGTCGGCGCGCGCGCGTGGCCGTTGACCCGGTTGTCGTCGCTTGGCACCTTGACCGAACAGGGCGTGACGCTCACGTGGCGGGCGGGGCAGGCCTCCGCGCTGGATGCCGCGCGTATCGGCGAGGGGCGTGACGTGGGCTCCATCAGGGTTCAGGACGCCTCGGGGGCCAATGTGGCGCATGATGTGATGTTTGCATTCGCCTTTCACGCGTTTTTCCCCGACGGAGACTGGATGATCGGGCGTTAGGGCGTGTAAACGGCTTTACCTCCGGCGTTGCAGCGGCATTATAAATCCTGATGAAACCCGAAACAGGAGCCAGCCCATGCCGCGCCTTACCCTCAAGCGTTCTCGCAAGATTATAAAGACCGCCCTTGCCAAAGCTGACGAGCTTGAGTTGAAGCCGCTGGCGGTGGTTGTCCTAGATGACGGGGGGCATGTCGTCGCGGTCGAGCGCAGCGACGGGGCCTCGGCGGGGCGTTTCGATGTGGCCCGCGCCAAAGCTTACGGCTGCATCATGCTGGGCATCGGAGGGTATGCAATGCGCGAGCGTGCCGAACAGCAGTCATATTTCCTGACGGCTGTGAACGGGGCGCTTGATGGCAAGCTGGTGCCGGTGCCGGGGGGGGTGCTGATCCGTGACAAGACCGGGCTGCTGATCGGCGCGGTCGGGATCAGTGGTGATACCGGCGAGAATGATGCAACCTGTGCCGTCGCAGGTATCGAAAATGCCGGTCTGGTGGCCGAGGCCTGAACAGATGCGACACGGCAGAGGCTTGGGGCAGAAATGTACTGCGCCGTCGCTTTGGCACCTGTTGCATCGGGCGGCATCGTTCGCCCGTTGCTTGGTGCCTGATGCTTGGTGCCCGTTGCGTGGTGTCAGATGCCCGGACATCGGGAGTTGTTCGGCACCCGTACAGGGCGAACACCGCGCGTGCTTAAACAGACGTTCCCATTTCGGCGCAATCCTCTTATGAAACAGTCACGGCGCAAATATGTTCCGACCATCCGGCAGGCTGGTTTATACTGTTCGATCGTGGCTCAGGCAGCCTTGGAGAAATAATATGACGCGGCCCATCGTTGGCATCATCGGCAACCATCATTTACTAAACGACCAATACTCCGTTCACGCAGGCGGAACCATGAATTGCGAGGCCATCTGCGAGGTTTCGGGGGCTATCCCGTTCCTGATCCCGTCGGATCCACGCTTTGTTTCGGTCGATGAGTTGGTAACGATCTGTGACGGTTTTTTGTTCACCGGTGCGCGGGCAAATGTGCATCCCGAAGAATACGGTGAACCGGCAACCGACGCGCATGGTGATTTCGATCGCGACCGGGACGCTTTGGTGCTTCCGTTGATCCGTACGCTGGTGGAGCGGGGCCAACCTTTGATGGGGGTGTGCCGCGGCTTTCAGGAAGTGAACGTTGCGATGGGCGGCACACTGTATCCCGAAATCCGCGATTTGCCGGGCCGGATGAACCACCGGATGCCGCCTGATGGGACGATCGAAGAAAAATTCGCCCTGCGCCACGAGGTGCAATTCACTCCGTCCGGCCCCTTTGCCAACTTGTTCGGTTCCCGAAAGGTCATGACCAATACGTTGCACGGACAAGGGATCAAAACGGCTGGGCCGCGGATTGAAATTGACGGGCACGCGCCCGACGGCACACCCGAAGCGATCTACGTGCGCGATGCGCCGGGCTTTACGCTCTCGGTGCAGTGGCACCCCGAGTATTGTGCCGCACAAGATCCCGTGTCGCGTCTGTTGTTCGCCGCATTTGGCGAGGCTCTGCATAGTTGGACACAACAAAAGGCAACCCGCCCGGCTCTGGCCACGGCCTGACGTAAACGGTCATTATTCCGTCTATTCGCTAGAC
>JBLHUT010000138.1:0-9315 GCA_047629975.1 Paracoccaceae bacterium | reverse complement strand
ACAGGTTCTGTGCGGCCTCGTGATAGGTGCGGTAGCTGTGTTGGGTGGCGATGTGGTCTGCCAGATACTTTGCATCATGCCACACCCCCCAGATAAAGGCAGAGCCGCGCCGTGACTGCCATGGCAGTCCCAGAAAATATATCCCCGGCTCTGTCGAAACGCCGCGTTGATGCTGTGGCTGTCCTTGGGCATCAAAGACATCCACATCCAGCCAGCTGTAATCGGTGCGGTAGCCTGTAGCCCACAAAATTGTGGTGATGCCGGCGGCTGCCAGATCAAGTTGGCGTAGCGGGTTTGTGACGCAAGGCGGGTCGGGCGCGATCACGCGGGCGCTGGGCTCTTGGGGAAGGTCAAGACCGTTGCGCGCAACATAGGCGTCGGCTTCGTCCAGAACCGATAGGTAATTTGCATCACCACGTTCCAGATTGACCGAAAGATCGGGGGCGAATTGCATCACACCGTCGCTGAATGCCGTTGTGCGACCCACAAGCGTCATGCCCCGCGCGCCGTAGCTTCGAAAGTCTACCGTTTCGCCGCCCCGCGCGCCGCTCACCGAGATTGTGACATGCTGTGTGCCGGGGTCGCGTGCGGCGGCATCCCATTTGCCAAGCACCCCGAGCCACCAGCAAAAATCCCGCCCTCTGTAACGGCGCGGTGGCCTGTCGTGCGGCCCGACCGAAAGGTAAACGCGGCGCCCTGCACGCAACAGCTCATCCGCGATCTGCCCCCCCGACGATCCGGCCCCCACCACAAGCACCGCTCCGGCAGGCAACTGTTCGGGGGTGCGATAGGCACTGGAATGGAGTTGGAAAAGGCCGTTGTCGTCAGAAACAAGGGCCGGAATGACCGGATGCTGGAAAGGGCCGGTTGCGGCGATCACGTTTATGGCCTCGATCACACCGTGCGACGTCCGGATACGAAAACCACGGTCGCCCGTCTTTTTTTGCACGTTTGTGACCTCGACGCCGCAGCGCACGGGCGCTTTGATCTGGGCGGCGAAGTCCACGAAATAATCCACGACGCTTTGCCGTGGGGCGAAACCGTCGGGATCGACATCGGCAAATGGCTTGCTGGGGAAACGGTCATGCCAGGCGGGGCCATTCGCCACCAGCGAGGCCCATCTCTCGGTGCGCCAGCGTTCGGCGATGCGGTTGCGTTCCAGCACGATGTGGTCGGTGCCGGCCGCTTGCAGATGCTCGCTCATGGCCAAACCTGCCTGACCTGCGCCAACCACAAGAGTATCAATTTTTTCAACCGGCATTCGGGTGTCCTTTTTTGGCGCGACCGATAGCATTTTGTGCGGCAGGCTGGCACGATTCCTGTCCGGATAACAGTGCCTGATCTGGTGCTGGTCCCGCACCTGCTCCGGAATACTCGCCCGGAACACTTGCGCACAAACCTGTCCCCGCAACCGGCGCTTGAAATGGGGGGCGCAAGTCTTTGCTACGCTGTCAGATCTCGTGACCGATGCCCAGTTCCTCCAGCCACTTCTGATAGGCGATCAAGGGCAGGTCACCGGGGCGCAGGGGCATCTCGATCTGGGTCCAGAACGGCGGGAGCAGCCACGGTCGCTGGCTTTCGATAATCGGTTTGTCCTGTTGGCGGACATGGGTAGAGAACTCCCGGTAGATTTCGTCGCGCGCAGGATCAAGGTCGTAGTCGCGCGCGAAGGTCCAGAAGTTCCGGCAGGTCTTGTGATCCACCGGACAGGTTGCCAGCCACACGATATAGCACCCCGAAGGGGTGTTTTTCGCCAGTTTGACAACGTTTGGCATATGCACTTCGTTACGGTATTGGATTGCGACATCGGCGCCGTCGGTGGCCCCCGACGACAGCGATGCAGGCTGCATCATGTCGTAATCTACCCTCAGGACAGGCCCGTCACGGGTTGCCACGTGATCGGGCGGGGCTGGCTTGTCACGATCCCCCAGAATGCCTTCGTGGACCCAAGGGAAATGGGTGTCATCCAGCGTGCCCATGATCATGCGGGTCGATGCTGTTTTTGTGGGGATATCCTCGTCCAGAGTGACCGCGCGGAACGCCGGATCGTCATACTCGGGAAAAGTCGGCAACCCGAATGCCGCTGGCCCCTCGAGGCAGACCCAGATCAGGCCAAGGGCTTCGGTTACGGCAAAACTCGGCACGCTCGCGCGGGTCGGTATTTTGCGTCCTGCGGGAAACTGGGGAATGCGCACGCATGCGCCGTGCGACCCATACGCCCAGCCGTGATAGGGGCATTGAATGGCCTGCTTTCCGTCAATCACCGCAATCTCGCCAAGGCTGAGCCGGGCTTGATAGTGGCGGCAAACATCCAGAACGGCCGTCAGCTTGCCATCCAGACGCGCCAGCGCGACGGGTGTGCCCAACAAACGCACCGGCAAGATGTGACCGCCCCCCAGATCGGCCGACCGCGCGACCGGCTGCCAGAATTTGGCCATACCGCTCTCGAACGCGGCAATTGCGGTCGGGCTGGGGGCGTCACGAAGTGGATCGGCGTGGGTCATCGGGGAAATTTCGCTGCAGAAGGATCGGTTCAAGGAACCACACAACGCGAACCCGCTGCAAGAGGCAGCCTTACCTTTTTGCGCAAGGTTCCGGTTGTGGCGGGCGGCTGGCATCGTCCCTGCACCCAACCGGATACCCAGCGCGACCTGTTTTGCGTACAGCCCGACGGCAACGAAGGTCGCAGCCCACCGGCACAAGCGGTAAAACCAGTGCCCGACTTGCCTGAAACCCGACAAAAAGAGGCACCAGAATGCAGGAAATCTCCGAGAGCTGTTTTTTTGGTATACAAAAATATTTGAACCGTCGTATCGTCGCAGGGGTGTATTTTTTTTGCGCAGTGTCGATGCACCGCAAAAGTATCAAACTCTGACCGGCTGCACCGCGTTGCAATCCGTCAGCACCTTCATGCCGATGGCGTCAAGTGCCGGGCATCGGGGCCGGTCCGGAGAAATATGAATGAGTGATATGGCACCGAAATTGAGCGCCTCTGAACAGGCCTATCGCACGATACGGGCAAACATCGTGTCGGGCGTGCTTGTGGAGGGCGAGCGTCTGACCGAAAAACGGCTGTCCAAGGATCTGGGCTTTAGCCGCACGCCGGTCCGCGAGGCGATCGGTCGTTTGATCCTCGAGGGGTTCGTGGAGCGGCAAAGTGGCTACACAACCCGCGTCGCAGAGTTTCCAAAAGACGAGATCGAGCAGATTTTCCATATTCGCCGCCTGTTGGAGACTTATTCGGCGCGCCGTGCGGCGCTGCATGCCACGCCCGAAGACATCACGCGTCTGCGCAAGATACTTGCGATGATGCAGGCCCACACTCCGCCCCGCACCGAGGAAGATTACCAGATACTCACCGAGGCCAACCAGCAATTTCACGGAGTGATCGTGGCGGCGGCGCGGTCGCCGCGCCTGACGGCGTTGATGACGATGGCTTTTGATGTGGGAATGGTTGTGCGTACCTACCGGATATATTCGGATGCCGATCTTGTTCGCAGTCTCAACCATCATGCCGAACTTATTGATGCAATCGAGGCGCGGGCAGAGGACTGGGCCGAAAGCCTGATGTCGACGCATTTGCTTGCGGGCGCGTCCAAGGTCATCAAGGTCGCGGAAAAATCACCCCAAACAGGGAGCGTGTGAGGATGGCTTTCCAACACGACAGCATACATTTGGAGCAAACACGTCTCTACCGCTCGCTGCTGTTTACGCCGGCAAACCGGCCAACGGCCTTTGCGAAATCGCTGGCTGCGGGGGCCGATCTTACCTGTCTGGATCTGGAAGACGCGGTGCCGCCCGATCAAAAAGAGGCCGCACGCGCGCCTGCGATCGCGTTTCTATCGGAGGGACCGAACGCGGGGCGCGGTGTGCGGATCAACGGGCTGCGCACGGCCTTTGGGTTGTCCGATCTGGTGGCGGTCGCACAGGCGGCGCCGACGCACGGGTTCTTGTTGTTGCCAAAGGTCGACGCGGTGGCGGATGTGCAGATAGTGTCCGAAATCCTCGAGGCTGCCGGAAGCGGCCTTTTTCTGGGGGCGATCATCGAAAGTGCGGCGGGGCTGGAGGCGGTGTTCGAGATTGCCCGCGCCGGGCCGAGACTGGCGTTTTTGATGTTTGGCGGTGTCGATCTGAGTGCCGAGCTTGGAGTTGACGGAAGTGACGCCTCGCTCGCCTATGCCCGTGGGCGGGTTGTTCATGCGGGGCGTGTTGCGGGGATCGACGTGATGGATGTGCCGGCTTTGGCATTTCGCGACCCGGACGCCGTGACCGGAGCCGCAAGGCGTGCAAAAGCCCACGGCTTCAGTGGAAAGGCTGCGATTCATCCTATAAACATTGCGCCGATCCATGACGTTTTTACCCCGACACCCGCCGAGATCGAAGAGGCGCATGAAATTGTGGCTGCTTTTGACAACGCGGTGTCGGGACTTGTCGTGATTGACGGAAAACTGATCGAGGCACCGGTTATCCGCGGTATGCGTGCGCGGCTTGCCGCGGGGCGTGCGGCCGGGGTGTGCTAGGATGACACGCCTTGCGCCACAAAGGGTCGCGGCGATTGTCACCGCCGATGCGGCGCTGCATTTTCTCGAGGATATCTCGGTGAGCCTGCCGGTCGATCTTGTGGCGCAAGCCCCGGCGGACGGCCCTTTGGCGGGTTTGGTCGTGGGGGTTAAATCCAACTTTGCGGTGGCGGGGCAGGCATGGACAGCGGGTCTTGCGGGGCGGGTTTCGCAAATTGCCACAGTCGACGCGGCCATCGTGGGGCGATTGCGGGCTGGTGGAGCGCATATTCTAAGCCGCCTCAACATGGATGAGGCAGCGCTTGGAGCGGCCACAGACAACCCGAATTTCGGGCGCACGGACAATCCTGCGGCCTTGGGGTACAGCCCGGGAGGCAGCTCTGGAGGCTCGGCGGCGGCTGTGGCTGCGGGCTGCGTCGATGCGGCGTTAGGCAGTGACACGCTGGGTTCTGTACGAATTCCCGCCTCTTATTGCGGGGTCTGGGGCTTGAAGCCGGGGCGGGATGTCTTGTCGCAAGCGGGGCTTTTTCCGTTGGCACCGATGCTGGACGAGGCCGGAATACTGGCACGGGATCCGGAGGTTTTGCGGCGCCTTTTCAGGCAGATGGCGGGCCGGGGGGCGTCGGCACCACGGCGTTGTGAAGTCCGTGTTCCCACGTCGGTCGGTCTGGTGCCATGCAGCCCCGAGGTACAGCGCGTCTTCGGGCTGGTGTGCCAAGGGATCACCGTGGCCGGAACATCCGCAAAGCCCGCCGATGTGACGGTTGAGACCCCGTTCTGGGATCCCGCCACCCTGCGCAAGGCGGCCTTTGTGATAACCGCCTTTGAGGCCGCCCAAGCGCTTGCCGGCTTGCCTGACACCAGTCCGGGCTTGCAGGCGCTTTTGGATTACGGGGCGGGTGTGTCGATGCAAAAACGCGGTGCGGCACAGCAGGTTCTGGCCCGCGCGCGTCGCGATTTCGAGGCTGTTTTCAGTGGTGACCGCGTGCTGATGACCCCCACAACCCCCGATCCGGCCTTTTTACACGGCACGGACGCCCCCCGCACGCAGGCTGATTTCACGGCTTTGGCCAATGTTCTGGGGTATCCTGCGCTTGCGGTGCCGGTGCCATCGGCGGGGAGGCCGGTGTCGTTCCAGCTGATTGGCGGGTTAGGGTCGGAGGAGGCGTTGATCGCCACGGGTGCTGCCCTGCTTGCACAGGTTTCGCTGTGGGGGCGTTCGGGTGGAACCTGACCGGGAGGCGTTACTGCGGGGGCTTGAACAGGTCCTGGTTTTGCGCCCTCAGAACGTTTTTTTGCACCTTGCCCATCGTGTTGCGTGGCAGGGCCTTGAGGACGATAATTTTCTTGGGCCGTTTGTAATTGGCAAGCTCGCGGGACGCGGCGGTCATCAGGGCCTCGATGCTTAACAGTTCGGTGTCGTCGGGCACAATAACGGCCACGACGGCCTCTCCGAAATCGGGGTGCGGCACACCGATGACCGCGCTTTCGCGCACACCGGATTGGTCGTCCAGCAGAAATTCGACTTCCTTTGGATAGACGTTGTAGCCGCCAGAAATGATCAGATCCTTTTGTCGCCCGACGATGTGGACATAACCGTCGGTGTCGATGCGCCCCAGATCGCCGGTGATCAGAAATCCGGTGCTGCGCAATTCTTCGGCGGTTTTTTCCGGCATTTTCCAGTATCCCTTGAAAACATTCGGGCCGCGGACTTCGATCATACCGGTCTGGCCCTGGTCAAGCGGTGCTCCGGTTTGCGGGTCGGTCACGATCACTTCGACACCTTCCAACGCAGGGCCAACACTTCCGGCGCGCCGTACGCCGTGATAGGGATTGGAGGTGTTCATGCCGGTTTCGGTCATGCCGTAGCGTTCCAGAATCCGGTGTCCTGTGCGGTGTTCAAAGGCCTCGTGGGTTTCGGCCAGAAGCGGCGCACTGCCCGAGGTGAACAGGCGCATGTGCCCTGCGCGGTCTTTTGTGAAACCGGGCGTGTCCAGCAAGCGCGTGTAGAACGTGGGCACGCCCATCATCGTCGTGGCACGGGGCAGATGCGCCAGCACCGCATCGGGGTCGAATTTGGGCAGGAAGATCATCGAGGCCCCCGCCGCCAGAATGACATTGCACGCCACAAACAGGCCATGGGCGTGAAAGATCGGCAAGGCATGAAGCAGCACATCGCTTGGTGTGAACTGCCACGCCGACCTTAGCGCGCGCGCGTTCGACAACAGATTTCCGTGGGTCAGCATTGCCCCTTTTGACCGCCCCGTCGTACCGGAGGTATACAAAAACGCCGCCAGATCATCGGATGTGCGCGCCACGGTCGCAAAGGTCTGGGGCATTTCTTGTGCCGCCTTTGGAAAACTTCCCGAACCGTGCGCATCCAGCGTCATGGTCCGCGGGCCCGAAGCGGCAAGATGATCGTATGCCGACGGGTCGCAAATCACCAGACGCGGTGTCGCGTCCTCGATGAAATAGGCCATCTCACTAGGCGTGTAGCCGGTGTTTAGCGGAAGAAAGATCACACCTGCGCGCAGGCAAGCCACATAAATTGCAAGCGCTTGAGGCGACTTGGCGACCTGAAGCGCCAAGCGGTCACCGGCGCGTACCCCGCACGCGGACAAGGTGTTGGCATAGCGTCCCGTTAACGCGACAAACGCGCTATAGGACCAGGTCCCGCCGTCGGGAAAATGCAAAAATGGCGCGCCTGACTCTGCGCGCGGCGTAATCAGGGCGTCAAACAGGGCGTTTTTCATACACGGCTCCCTTGGTCGGTCGATGCGAATTCCAAGGTGACGGTCATTGCCAGCGTGCCGTCTTCCTTGCGGGCCCAAACAACGAGTGTGTCGCCTTCGGGTTTGGCTTCGAGGATCACCGGATCGGGGGCGAAAAGTGGGGCTGTCGCCCGCAAACCGACCGCCGTCAGCCGCCGCCCCGCGGCCTGCTCCAAGCCGAACCCGATCAGCAAGGTTGCCGTCAGTGGCCCGTGAACCACCAATCCGGGGTACCCTTCGGTCTGGCGGGTGTAATCGGCGTCATAATGGATGCGGTGCCCGTAAAAGATCAGGGCCGAGTAGCGAAACAGCAAAACCGGATCGGGGATCACGCGGCGCGACCATTCGGCGCCCGCGGGTGCCTGTGCGCCAGAGCGCACGGGCGCGGCGGGGGACGGCAAATCGCGGTACACGATATTCTGGGTCTCGGTGAAACACACCGCACCGTCTGCGATAAAATCGTGTGTCACCGTGACAAAGCCCAACCGACCCGAGCGCCCTTCCTTTAGGGCGATGTCGGTAATGGTGGTTGTTTTTTCGACGGCTTGACCCAGCCTGAGGGGGCGCGTGATCTCGACCCGGCCTCCGGCCCACATCCGGCGGGGCAGGCCCATATCCGGAAGAAACCGCCCCAACCGTTCATGCCCGTCTGCGGCCAGTTCCGAGGCCCTGAGTTGTGGGTTGAAGTACAGATAGTGCCAGAACGGCGGCAGCGCGTCGCCTAAAGCCAGCGTCGCCGGCTGGTCAAGGGCCAGTTGCATGTGCCGGGCCTGACGCAGATCCAGCGTGTCGTGCTGAACCTCGCGGCGTCCGATAGCGTCGGCAAAGGGTCTTGCATCTACCATCCTATTTTCCTTGAAACAGGGGTTTACGCTTTTCGGAAAAAGCGGCCTGTCCCTCGCGGTAATCGGCACTTGCGTAACAAGTCTGGACCATCTGGTCCAATTGGGCGGTCGTGGCCGGATCATCGGGCTGCCCGCAGGCTTTTAGGGAGGCCTTGATCAGGCGGATTGTCAGAGGGGCGTTGGCGGCAATGTGGCTGGCCATAGCGGCAGTTGTTGCGTCCAGTTCGCCCACTGGTGTCACCTGATTGACCAGTCCGACCCGCAAGGCTTCGGGGGCGTGCACCTGACGGGCGGTAAAAAGCATGTCGGCCGATACCGAAGGACCAAGCAACCGGAAAAGTGCCGCGACGCTGTCTTTCCCGTAGCCAAGCCCGAGCTTTGCAGGGGTCACCGCAAAGCGTGCATCATCGGCGCAAATCCGTATGTCGCACCGCGCCGCAAGCCCCAAGCCCCCCCCGACGCAATATCCGCGCAACTGTGCAATGGTGGGAACAGGCATCGAAGAGAGTGCCTGTTCGGCGCGCCCGACTTCGGCGTTGTAGTGGGCCACGGCCTGTGCGCCGGTGCGCACCGTGCCAAATTCCGAAATATCGGCGCCCGAGACAAATGCCCGCGTGCCTGCCCCTTGAAGCACGACAACCCGTGCATCGCCGGACCGGCTCAGGCGTTCGCAGACATCGGCAAGCGCGCTCCACATGCCCAGCGTCATGGCATTCAACCGGTCAGGATTGTTAAAGGTGATCCGCGCGACATGCGCGCGGGTTTCCAGCAGCAGCCGGCCGTCTGCCAGTGCCTCTTGCGACGTGGTCATGACTTGCCCGTCCATTGTCCGCCACCGTCCATGTCGATGACAGTACCGTTCAGGTACTCGACCTTGGGCGAGGCGATCATCGTGGCGAGGGTGGCCACCTCTTGGGCGTTTTTGGGGCGACCAAAGGGGAAGGCCGCGGGGTTGATCAACTCTTGCCAGCGCGCCTCGTCGCCGAACTCTGCCTTGGCGCGGCCGCGAAACTGGGTCTCCATCCGGTCGGTCAGGGTCGGGGACGGGTTGATCCCCAGAACGCGCACACCAGAGCGTTGCGCCTGTGCGCCCAAGGCATTGGTAAAGCCGATGAGCGCTGCATTTCCGGCAGCACCGCAAATATATGCAGGGCGAACCGCGCGCCCGCCCATACCGAT
>JBLHUT010000137.1:0-9319 GCA_047629975.1 Paracoccaceae bacterium | reverse complement strand
TGCGAAAGAAAATGATGAAGATGAACAAAACATCGACCTTGGCCCGTGGGAACAACAACAGATAACCGCCCATAACACCTGCGATGGCCCCTGAGGCCCCGACAAGCGGCACGGGAGAGCCCGGATCACTTGCCACATGTGCCGCGCTGGCAAGCACTCCGCAGGTCAGATAAAACGCCGCAAACCAGCCGTGTCCCATCTCGTCTTCGAGGTTGTCGCCGAAAATATACAAAAACAGCATGTTCCCGCCAAGATGCATCCAGCCGGCGTGTAGAAACATCGAACTGACATAGCTGTGCGGGCTGCTTTGGGCGGGGATCAACGCCCACAGGTTATAAAAACGGTACAATTCGGAAGCAGATCCCGACAGCTCCTGATAGCTGAGGAAAATGAGAATATTCGCGGCAATCAACCCGTAAGTGACAAAGGGCGTGCGCGTGGACGGGTTGTGATCGCGAATTGGAAACATGGCGGCACGCTGCCTTGTGCGAGCAGTGGGGTCAAGCACCAGCACGTGTTCGGGGCGGGATGTTTTATCCGCGCCCTGATCGACGCGCCACGATTTTACCTTGACCAAAGGGCAAACCGTCCCATCATTCCCTCGCATGAAACACATTCCGCTTATTGCCGCGCTGATGTGCGCCGCTGCACCCGCCTTTGCCACTTCCGAAACCTGTCCTGCCGCGACCATCGACGAGGATCGTCGTGCGGCTTTGATGGCACAGGTCAGGGTCGCTCCGAACGCGATGGAGGCGCGGCTGATCACCAACCAGCTGTGGGAAATGTGGGCAACCGCCCCCGATGCACATGCCCAGGAGATGCTTGATCTGGGGATGGAGCGGCGACGGATTTCCGATCTGGACAAGGCGATACGTTCGTTCGACGCGGTTATCGCCTATTGTCCCGAGTATGCCGAAGGGTACAATCAGCGGGCTTTTGTCCGCTTCATGCGGCAGGATTACATCGGCGCGCTTGAGGATCTCGAGGCAGCCATTGCCCGAAGTCCCGAACATATCGCAGCGATTACCGGTAAGGCGCTTACGTTGATCGGGCTTGAACGTGATGTCGAGGCGCAGATATTGCTGCGCGAAGCCCTCAAGATGAACCCTTGGTTGTCGGAGCGGCGATTTTTAACGCCGCTGCAGGGAAACCCGTTGTAGCGCGCCACCCGCCTGTCTGCTGTTTGAGCAAACGAAGGGCCTGTAACGCCGCTTGATGCAATCAATGCGCTTGAGGGCTTGAGGCCCAGAACATTCCGGCTTATCTGAAACGAGCGCTGCGGGCGTGATGGAATGGTAGACATATCAGACTTAAAATCTGAAGGGCGTATGCCCGTGTGGGTTCGAGTCCCACCGCCCGCACCAGATGCCGGTCTTAAGTCGCTGTTTTGCGCGACGAAAGACCGGGTTCTTTTTCCCTCGCGCCTTAGTTGGTCCAGAACTCCAACGAAGCGGCGTCCCCTGCAGCGCGCGGCGCGAACGACACCTTGACCGATTTAAGCACCCGGTCTTCGTATCCGCTCAGGCTGGCGGCCCAAAGATCGGCGCGTTGATCGGCAGGTATCTGGGATTTGCGCACAAGCTTGATCTTTTTGGGTCCACCTTTGTTGAACACAAGCTCCAGTGTGATCTTTCGGACATCGCCGTTTGCAGGGCGAACGGTCACGCCTGCCGGGCTTTGTACGTTCAGATCAAGGGTTTTGCTGGTTATCGCGCCAAGTGTGGTGACTTGTCCCTCCTGGACCTTCAATGCGCCGAGCAATTGCCGCAAGGCACTGATTGTGTTGAAGCTTTCGGTGTAGGGAACTTCCCAGACAACAAGGTCGTGATCTTTCCGCTCCAGTCCGCCGGCCAGAATGAATGCCTCGATCGGGCCAATCATCCCGCCACCAGAAATCGAGAAATTGTCGATTTGCGCACCAAAGGCCTCGGCCAAGGCGTCGCCGACGCGGTAGGCATCGGTCTTGTAACGGTTCGAAAAACTTGTCCCGATCAGTGCGATGCGCGGTGCATCGGTTGCAAGATCGCCAAAAAGGTCCCCCCCGACCGGTTGATGCGCCATGAGCGGCACGGATTCTTCACCCAGCGGAGTGTCGCAAACAGATTTCACGACTTTGGCCAACGAGCCACGCTCGCCCAACATTTCGCCGCTGGGGCCTGCCACGGGTGTCTTGAGCGCATCCGGGAACAGGGCAGGGCGCGCGGCGGTGACTGTCGCGGCCAACGCACGTGCCGACCGGTCGGCCCCCAGTGGCGTCCAGTGGGTGTCGCGCCGGAAGTAAAAGCCGGCCCGCGTGTCCGGATCGCCGGTCGCCACGTCTGCAAGGTTGGGCACCATGGCCCCTGTCGCCTGAAGATCGGTGATCAGACTGTTGAAAGAAGCCGTCGCGGCGGCCACGTCATAAGCACCTGACTGGCCAATCGTCTGGTCGACGATGTCCTGTCCGGCGACAATCGAGCGTGGCGGTGCAATCATGATTGCCAGTGGCATGCCGCGATTGGCGAATTCGGTTGCGATCTGGCCCATGAGCATTGCCGCTTCGGCCTTCATCGCAAAGCTGTCGGGCAGCTGGTCGCGGGTAAAAATCCAACCGGTCTGGTCGTCGGTATGAATGGGGGCAAGGCGTTTGAACTTCTTGTCGAGGGCGTCTTTGTTGACCAGATCGGCACAATAGGGCGCAGCGGCGGCTGGAACAGCCATCGTCTGGACCAGTGGCAGGGCCAGCGTCAAGGCAAGAAGAGTTGCGAGAGGGCGCATGGTCAGGGTCATTTCAGGCTCCGGTTCAAAGTGGCAGATGTTGCAATATAGCGCTCGGGGATCTCCCAAAGCACGAGTTTTGGAAAAGTTTGTGTTTGTGCCAGATAGGCGCGCATCGGTTCAAAGGGACCTTGGCCTTCAACGGCGAGGTTAAGCAGGTCCATCGAGAGGGCTTCTTTCAGGAAACCGTCAAAGTGGAATTCGGGTCGTGCCGAAAAACTTGTGCCGACAAGAGCTGCATCAAGCGTGGTCTCACCAAACAGCCCCATATCCTGCGACACGGCCCGGGTGTCATAGCGGGCAAGGGTTTCACGTGCGGGGCCGACGAAGGCCTCGAAGCGTCCTGTCCGGGCAAAGCTTGTCAGATCCCCCTCAAGCGGGACGCTTGCGCCTGCTGTCGTTGCAAATTCGGACCGCTCCAGCGGCAGATCGGCAAGGGCTTGCGCCACGGCAAAGGCGGCCGCACGCGCGCCGTCCGGGCTCCAGTGGGTGTCGGTGCGCATAAAGCCGGGGGCGGCTTGGGTCAATGCAGGGCGCAGGTCGATTACGGGCAATCCGCGGGCCGCAACCACCGCCAGCACCGCGTCGTAGCGGGCGTTGAATTTGTCAGAGCGCGCGCGGGGCAACTTGTCGGCCATGATGCGCGCCTTGTCGGGGACAATGACGGGCACCAGCGTGGCGCCGGCCTTGGCCAGAATGGCCGATGCGGTCGCAAGCTCGGTTGCAAAATCAACCGGGGCTTCGGGTTCGGCAAATTCCTCGACGGTGAACATCCAGCCGTCGCGCCCGATCACGGCCCCTTGCGCCCCGTGCCCCAACAGGCCGAACGTCAGTGCGTTCCAGGCTTCGATCGCAAAGGCGCGCATCGGCAGGTTCTGCTCGAACCGCTGTTCATAGACACGCTGATAACCGCCGTCCAGAATTCCGGTAGAGGCGACACGGACATCTGTGGTGGCAAGTCCGGTCAGGCCGATACCACCCACCAGCAGGGCAATTGCACCGCACGAGCTGGCAACCTGTGCGAGCCGGGGGAAACGAGAATGAAGAATGCTCATCAGGGGGCGCCTTAAAACTGGAAGTACAGGAAGGGTGAATGGGACCGCGCACTCATGACCAGAGCACACAGGCAGAACAAAAGCACAGGCTGCGCCGCGGCAAGGCGGGGCAATGTGGGCCAGTTGACCCGCTGCCATGGTCCCACAGACAGCAAACACCCCGCGCCAAGCGCCACAAACTCGAGGCTCTGGGTCAGGATCAGTGTTTCGGGGGTAAAGGCGAACCCGTTGCGCCCGATCATTCCGGCATAAACCGCAAAGGCCTCTGTGACGGTGGTGGCCCGGAACATGACCCAGCCGATCAGCACGAAAACCATCGTCAGCGGCCAGGCAATGAGGCGGGGCCAGACAGAGGCACGGGATTTTGCCCCCAGCCGCCGCTCGATCGCCATCAGCCCGCCGTGCCACAGGCCCCACAGAACAAACGTCCAGTTCGCACCGTGCCAGAACCCGCCCAGAACCATCGTCAGCATCAGGTTGCGATAGGTCCGCCACGCGCCGCCACGATTGCCACCCAAAGGCACGTAAAGATAGTCGCGCAGCCAGTTGGAAAGGCTGATATGCCACCGCTGCCAGAACTCTGTGATGGACCGGCTTGAATAGGGCGCGTTGAAGTTCTCGACAAACCGGAACCCGATCATCAGGCCAAGCCCGATGGCCATCGCGGAATAGCCCGCAAAATCAAAAAACAACTGGATGGAGTAGGCCAGACCGCCCAGCCACGCCTCGGCCATGGTTGGCGCATCAAGGGCAAAGATCCGGTCGGCAAGTGGCGCCACGCTGTCGGCCACCAAAAGCTTCATCGCCAAGCCGGTGACAAAGCGGCGCACACCGGAGGCAAAAGTCGCAAGCGAATGCTCGCGCGTTTCGAATTGATCGGCAAGATCCTTATAGCGCAGCACAGGGCCGGCAATAAGCTGCGGAAACAATGTCGAAAATGCAAGAAAATCAATCAGGTTGCGCGCAGGTGGAGCATCTTTGCGTGCCACATCAAGGATATAGCTGATCGACTGGAATGTCAGGAACGAAATTCCGATTGGCAAAATCAACGCGATCGGGTCGCCGTGGTCCAGACCGATCCCTGCCAGCACCGTGTTGAAATTGTCGGTCAGGAAGTAGCTGTATTTAAAATACCCCAGCGTCGCAAGGTTGATGCTGACACCGCCGCGCACCGCCCAGAGCCGCACGCCGGGTCGGCGCGCCTCGATTGCGAGGCGCGCCGCTGCAAAGCTGACACCTGCCAGCCCCAGCACCACAACCAGATACTCTACCTTCCACCATCCATAAAACACGCAAGACGCAAGCAGGATCAAAGCTCCCCGCGCCCTTTGTGGCACTAGATAATACGCCGCAAGAAACAACGGCAGAAACGCGTAAACGAAGATGGCGGAGGAAAATATCATGGTCGGGATCTCAGTTTGTTTTCAAAACAGCGCCGAAGCCGTTCTGGATCATGTCCACCTGTCCGTTATGGACAAGAAAGGTAATGTTCTGGTTGCGGCGCAGGGTGACATCGAAACGGCCAAGTTCCGCGCCGCTGGTGGCATCGACGACCGCAAGCGCCACAGAGATCGGATTGACCGCGCGCGAGGCCGCCGCACCCGGTGCCGTGTCGCCGATCACCTGCATGTCTTT
This sequence comes from Paracoccaceae bacterium, assembly GCA_047629975.1. GTDB lineage: Bacteria > Pseudomonadota > Alphaproteobacteria > Rhodobacterales > Rhodobacteraceae > JBLHUT01. The sequence continues at coordinate 3,872 of JBLHUT010000137.1, read as the reverse complement.
GTCTGCGACCATGATCCTTGCGGGGCTGTCGTCGGCATTGAGCAAGATCAGATGCACCTTTGTGGCATCAGCGCGGGCAGGCTCGACAACTGTTTGACCGTTGATGATCGAGTAGTATCCGCCAGCCACCGCGCCGCTGACATGTGCGGCTGAAACCGCGGCATAAGCGGTGTCGTCTTGTGTGGCGGGGCCGAATGTTGCGCCGAATGCCATCCGCTTGGAGCCTTCGGGGGCATCCAGCCAGCGCACGAAGGCGGCGTCATCGGGAAGAGGCGCGCCGTAAAGTGCGTTGTCGGCGGCTTCGGCATTCGCGAAGCCCGACAGAAGGGCAGTACCGGCAAAGGCGAGCGGAAGAAGATTGGAAAGACGGGACATGGAACACCTCGTTTGAACTGCCCTTGTTGTAGCGGACGGGGTTGGAAATGCTAAATTGGCAAGAGGTTAAACAGGCTATCCTTGCGGATAGGTCACCCTGTGCACTGGTGCAGGTGGATGTCGGGGCGGTTGCACCTGCACCTGCTGCTGGTGCTGGTGCGCCGCAAGTGCGTGCCAATGTAGAGCACCTCTGAAAAATGCCCTGAACTTGTCGCTGCGACAGGATGGCGGTGGGAACCGGCCGTGGGGATGCAACGATGGTACATTTGGGGTTCTTTGATGTTTCAGACCGCTACGCGCGCTTGGACGCAAAGAAGGACCCGCTTGGTCGAGAGTGCCGCCCACCCGCAACATGCGCGACGAGAATGCGGCCTTTAAAAAGGGTGGGGTACCTGAGGATTGGAAAAACATGCCGGCTAAGCGAAGCCAGAAAGATCGGGGCGCGGGCTGGAGAGTGGCGGGTCAAAAAACAGTCGGAAGGGCTGTTTTCCTGTCGAGCAGGCCGGCAAAAGCGATTGCGACTATAAAAACCACGTGAATGTGGATCGCATGCACACGTTGATCCGAGGCTATCACGTCAGCCCCCCTGCTTTATTGTGGCGAACACGGTCAAAATTCCGGATACTCTAAAGTCAGACGGGTTGCCCGAATGTCCGTTCCGGACGGGGCTGACCAAGCGGGCCGGTACACGGGTGCCCTGTCATCCCAAAAGAACAGTCAGACTATCCATTCGAGACAATCGCCTGTCCTTTTGAGCAACAAACTAGGCTTTCAATGACGGGTAATTCCCGCACAGCTTGAGTAGATTTTACCCGAACCAAACTGTTTTGCCTGGTGTTTTTGCCGTTGTCGTTTTGTGCGCATCCCTCCGGGCCCTGTGAATGAGTGAGTGAGTTAAATGACAAATTCTATACCTGACGTCGTTGGAACCAACACAACCGAGACCCTTGTCGGCTCCAAGCAATCGGAAACGATTATTGGTCTGGCGGGTGATGACCTGATCGAAGCCTCTGATGGCGATGACTTGATCTTTGGCGATTATATTCCCGAAAACCTGCTGGGTGATTCCGGTGGGGCAACCAGCTTTGCTCAATACGGCGCATCCGGCGCGTGGGATGTCAGCGAGACCGGAACCGGTCAAACGATGATGACCCAGACTGTCCAGACCGAGGCGGGTACCAGCTATTCGATCAATTTCGAGCTGGCGGCCAACTACGGTGCCGGTACTGTGAGTGGAGCGGTTGATGTGCTGTGGAATGGCGAAGTGATCCACAGTTTCGACACCAATTCGGCAATTTTTGATGCGCATGAAATCGCGTTGATCGGAACCGGTGGTCCGGGCGAGCTGAGCTTTCGCTCCGCGCCTTCCAGTGTGGCACCGCAAGGCCCCGAGATCTTTACCGATGCACCGATTTTCTATTATGAAAAGATCATGACGATCGGCGGTGCAGATGGCACCGAAAAAGCGATCCCGCCCGGTCAGGCCAAAAAGGACGGGGCCGAAGAATGGGTCCCGCCCGGTCAGGCCAAAAAGGACGGGGCCGTCGATGGTACAGAGGTCACCGTAAAGGCAATAGCACCCGGTCAGGCCAATATCTATCAGGTGCTCAACGGCACGCTGAACCTGTTTGATCCCGAAACCGAAACCTATTCGGAGGCCGGTGCAAAAGCCAGCGTCGTGATCAACGCGATCGGCTTCAATCAGGAAGACGACCTGATCTACGGGATTGCGGTTGGCAATGGGGTTGATGCGCTGGGCAATAGTGTCACGGCGTCGGACCTGATGATGATCGACGCGTCGGGCCAGAGCTATAGGATGGGCGAGAGCCCCTACAGCTCATGGACCGCCGATTTCGACGACAGTGGTAATCTTTGGGCGTTTCATTCCAGCATGGACCGGGTCACAAAGATCGACGTGGACCAGTTCGATGCAAACGGTGATCCGGTCTCGGTGACCTTTAAATTCCCCAAATCGATGATCACCGATCAGGTTTGGGATGTGGCCTTTGATACTGCAACGCAGACGTTCTATGGCATTGTGAAACCGAACCGCGAAGGTGACGACGCAAAGCTGTTCCAGATCGACATTTCCGCGGTTGAAGCAGGCGGAGAGCCTACCTTTACCACAACACCTGTCACGGGCACGATGATCGACGGCGTGATGAAAAGCGGCGTGCCGGCCATTACCTTCGGGGCCTTTGTCGTCGATGGTGACGGCAATCTGTATGCCGGTGGCAACAGCGGCGATCACGACATGAATGATGCGACACGCTCGTCCGGTGGTATCTACAAGGTCGAGACCGACGCCGAAACCGGCGCGCTTTATCTTGATCTGGTGTCTGACACACAGCGTGCGGCCTCGAACGACGGGGCGATGGATCCGCGTGCGATGGATCCGTTCACGCAAGTAGACCGGGCGGCAAGCATTCTGATCCGCGCGCCCGAGATGATCACGCAAGAGAGTGCCGATCTGACATACGACGACACGATTCTGGCGGGTGCCGGAGCGGACATTGTTGATGGCGGAATGGGCATCGACACCATTTATGGCGAATCGTCAGGGGATATCCTGAAAGGCGGGTCCGGCAATGATGCGCTTTACGGCGGGGCTGGGCCAGATTGGCAGTTCAACGGCCTGATCTCGGTTTATGACGAAACCGGCCTGCGGTTCGACCAGTTCGGCAATCTTTTGCCAGAGGATGACGACACGCTTTATGGCGGCGACGGCGATGATCTGCTTGATGGCTCGGCGGGGCATGATACGCTTGATGGCGGGGTCGGCAACGATACGCTGCAAGGTGGTACGGGCTTTGACACGCTCTTTGGGGGTGCGGGAAATGACACCCTTTCGGGTGGATCCGACCGTGACACGCTTTGGGGCGGCGCAGGCGACGATGCCCTGAACGGCGGCAGCGGTGACGACACGTTGAACGGGGGTGCGGGCAACGATACGCTTGTTGGCGGAAGTGGTTCGGACATGCTGAATGGCGATGCGGGTGCCGACGACCTTCAGGGTGGCAATGGTGCCGATATCCTGTTTGGTGGTGACGGTGCCGACACGCTTTCGGGGGGCACTGATGACGACGAGTTGAACGGGGGGGCCGACGACGACACCCTGGACGGCGGATCGGGCAATGACTCGCTTTTTGGCGGCGAGGGCCGTGACACTATGAAGGGTGGCAGCGGTGACGACAGCCTTTTCGGGGGTGCGGATCGCGACAAGCTGAATGGCGGGTCCGGCAATGATTACCTCGATGGCGGCGACGGCAATGATTACCTGACCGGTTATTACGGCGATGACGTGATGATTGGCGGGGCTGGCAACGACAAGATTGTGCTGGGCCGCGGTGCCGATACTGCAACGGGCGGCACGGGCGAGGATACGTTCGTGTTCAAACTGGCTGATCTGTCAGGGGATGTCTGTACCATTACCGACCTCTCGGCAGGCGATACAATCGACCTGCGCGACCTTGGCTTTGGCGATATGAGCCAGCTTT
>JBLHUT010000136.1:0-9378 GCA_047629975.1 Paracoccaceae bacterium | reverse complement strand
ACCAATGCCCACGGTTGTCGACTGGCCGAGTTGTGCGGCACTGGCCCGCGCCAGGATTTCAGACGTCAGGGATGCAGACCGCGAGGCGATCCCGACAAATCCGGGTTTGGCCTGTGTTGTGGGCATCACGCCGATCTTGCACAGGTCGGGGCTCAGGATTCCTTGGGAGTTGGGACCGATCAGAATGCTTTGCGATCCCGAAAGGGCCGATTTGACGCGGGCCATATCGTGCTGCGGCACGCGTTCTGTGACACAGACGATAACGCCGATTTCGGCCTCTACGGCCTCGACCATGGCGTCCGCTGCGCGGTGGGCGGGCACGACAATAAGGCTGGCGTTGGCACCTGTTTCGGCAACCGCTTCGGTGGCACTGTGAAAGACTGGCAGGCCAAGGTGACTTGTTCCGCCTTTGCCGGGGCGCACACCGGCGACATAGTTCGAGCCATACCGCATGGCCAGATCAGTGTAAAAGGTGCCCGAGCGCCCTGTCATGCCCTGCACCAAAACGCGTGTGTCCTGATTTACAAAAATAGCCATCAGCTCCGTCCTGCCCGTTCGACAGCGTGATTTACCGCGCTTGTCATATCATTAAAAATTTCGACCGGAAGATTGCGATCTTTCAGGATCCGCAGGCCCCAGTCGACGTTTTGCCCCTCCAGACGCACCACCAGCGGCAAGCGACGTTTCGTGCGCGAATAGGCAAATGCGACGCCCTCTGCGACCGTGTCACAGACTGTCATGCCACCGCCGTGTACGTTCAGCAAGATCAGGCGGACGTTGGGATCATCAAGCAACAATTCAACACCTTTCGCGATGTCAAAACTGGAAGCCGTTGTGCGGATGTCCATGAAATTTGCGGGCTTGCCGCCTGCGTCAACAAGCATGTCGTTGATCGCGAGGCCCAACCCCGCACCGTTCACGACGACCCCGATATTGCCAGTGAGTTTGACAAGGTTGATGTCGTTTTCCTGTGCGATCCGTTCCGCGGCACTGTAATGTTGTTCGTCTGCCAGCGTTTCGAACTCCGGGTGGCGGAAGACGGCGTTGCCATCCAGCGAAATTTTTGCATCCACGGCCACCCAGTCGCCGGATTTGGTCAAGGCAAAAGGGTTGATCTCCAGCAGGGTCATGTCGTTCTCGACAAACGCCCGCCGGGCACAGGTCAGCATTTCGAGGGCGCCTGGCACGTTGGGAAATCCAAGCTCTTCAAGGAAGCTGGACAGGGCGGATTGTCCGGCCTCATCCGCGCCAAAAGCGCAGGATTTGACGATCTCCGGATCCATCAGCGCCATTTGTTCGAATTCAACCCCGCCGCGTGTCGAAGCAAGCAGGCGCGGCTGTGCCGTGTCGGGGTCAAGGGTGAGCGCGACAAAGAAATCCTGTGCGATGAGCACTGCGGCCTCGACATAAACGGCATGAACCAGTTCGCCAATTTCACCGGTTTGCGCCGTCACGAGGGTTTTGCCGATCATCCGCTGGGCCTCTTCGCGTACAGAGGACGGGGTCGCGGCAAATTTGATGCCCCCGGCCAACCCGCGCCCCCCTGCGCCGATCTGGGCCTTGACCACATATTTCTCTGACTTGATCTTTCTGCTTTGCTCTTCGGCTTCCTGAGCGGACCAGGCAACGCGGCCTTCAGGGATTCTAACGCCGTATTGGGCAATAAGCTCTTTTGATTTGTATTCGGAAACGTTCATGGACTTGCCTTTTCTGACGACGGCTTGGCTTTGTGGTATGTGGTACACCAGATGGCGTGCCGGGTCAACATTTTGGCGACGCCGCGGGCTTGGCTGGCGGCTTTCGGGTGGTGGCTTGTGCTGCTATATAACAACGAAGCCGCATTGACGGAACAATTTTTGATACAGGCAGGCCACGCCCGATGATCGAAATACGCGATATGCAGTTTCTTGTGGCCCTTGCGCGGCACCGCCATTTTGCCAAGGCCGCGCGCGATTGCGGGATTTCGCAGCCTGCGTTCTCTGTGCGGATCCGCGCACTTGAGGATCGTTTCGGAGTGTCGATTGTGCGACGGGGCAACCGGTTTCAGGGGTTCACCGAACACGGAGACCTGCTTGTACACCGGGCGCGCCGCATTCTCGAGCAAACCCGCGCACTTGAGCAAGAGGTGCGATCGGCCAGCGGCAACGTCAGTGGCATGCTGTCAATGGGTGTCATCCCGACCGCGTTGGCGTATGCGTCGCGCCTGTGCATTCATCTGCACAAAACCGTACCGGGCGTGATTGTGCGGATTGAATCCACGACGTCGCTTTTGATCCAGCAAAGGATCGACGAAGGGACACTGGACGCCGGAATTACCTATCAGGACGGGGTTTCGCCGGATCTGGTGACTGTGACGCCACTTTATGATGAACGCTATGTTTTGTTGCTGCCTGAATCGATGGCTCAAGACAGGGGCGAGAGTATTTCCTGGTTAGAGGCGGCTGAAATCCCGATGAGCATGCTTCAGCCAGAGATGCGCAACCGGCGCATTCTGGACCGGATGTTCGATGAGGTCGGGCGACATCCGCAGGTGATTGCCGAAACCAACAACTTTACCACGTCGCTCGTGATGGCCCGCGAAGGTCTGGCGGCGACCATTGTGCCAGACGTGTTGATGTCGGCACTCGGGGATCTGGGCGGGGTGCGGGTGGTGCGATTGATCGAGCCGGAACTGACCAAAGCGATCTGCCTTGTCACCCCTTCCCGCAGCCCCGGTTTGCCGGTGACCGAGGCTTTGAAGCGGAGCGTGGCGCAGTTTTCTTGATAGCCACAGGTTATCGCACCTGTCAAAAATGAAATTTGACGATACGATCTTTCAATGGCAGCAAGAAGCCCAACGGCAGCAAGAAGGCTGACCAGCAGGAGATCACAATGGCACCTCTCGACGATCAAAAGGGCATCTGGAAATCCGGATCGGGCAAAGGACGCAAAACACCCAAAGGGCGTCAGCCCTCGGACGAGGCGCTGTCGGATATTCGTGCGCTTTTGGGCGACCGGCCCCGAAACCGGGATTTGCTCATTGAATTCATGCATTTGGTTCAAGATGCAAATGGGCATCTTTCGGCCGCGCACCTGTGCGCCTTGGCCGACGAGATGCGCTTGTCGCAGGCAGAGGTTTATGAGGTGGCGACATTTTATGCCCATTTCGATGTTGTCCGCGAGGACGAGACACCGCCGCCGTCGCTGACGATCCGGGTGTGCGACTCGCTGTCGTGTGAGTTGGCCGGAGCACAGCAGCTTAAATCTGCGCTCGAAAGTGGCATGGATGCGACCGAAGTGCGCGTGCTGCGAGCCCCGTGCATGGGGCGGTGCGATACGGCGCCTGTAGTCGAGATCGGGCATCATCATGTCGATAACGCGACTGTGGCCAAGATCGAGACGATCATTGCGGCCCGGCATTTCCACGCGGATATCCCCGACTACGAAACCTTTGATGCGTATGTGGCGAACGGCGGCTACGAGACGTTGAAAAACCTGCGCGCCACGGGCGATTGGGAGGCCGTTCAGGAAACGGTCCTGTCGAGCGGTTTGCGCGGTTTGGGCGGTGCAGGCTTTCCATCGGGGCGCAAATGGGGCTTTGTGCGGGCAGCCCAAGGGCCGCGTTATCTGGCGGTCAACGGCGACGAGGGCGAGCCGGGCACCTTCAAGGACCGGTACTACCTCGAGCGTACGCCGCATCTGTTCCTTGAGGGGATGCTGGTTGCTGCGTGGGCTGTCGAGGCGGAAACCTGCTATATCTACATGCGCGACGAATATCCGGCGGTGCTTGAAATCCTGCACACCGAGATTGCCGCCCTTGAGGCCGCAGGGGTGGTGGCACCTGGCTACATCGACCTGCGCCGCGGTGCGGGGGCCTATATTTGCGGCGAAGAAAGTGCGATGATCGAAAGCATCGAAGGCAAGCGCGGCCTGCCACGGCACCGTCCGCCTTATGTGGCGCAGGTCGGGATATTTGGTCGCCCGACACTGGTCCACAATATCGAGACGTTGTTGTGGGTGACGCGCGTGCTGCGCGAGGGGCCTGCGGTGATGAACGGCGTCGAAAAGAACGGCCGCAAAGGCGTGCGCAGCTATTCGGTGTCTGGCCGTATCGCCAACCCCGGTGTGCATCTGTTGCCAGCGGGATCGACCATTCTGGACATTATCGAAGCGGCGGGTGGCATGTCCGACGGGCATGTCTTCAAGGCGTATCAACCGGGCGGGCCATCGTCTGGTCTGCTTCCGGCAAGCATTGACGACGTGCCGCTTGATTTCGACACGCTGCAACCGCTGGGCAGCTTTATCGGTTCGGCGGCTGTTGTCGTGTTGTCAGACCACGACAAGGCGCGGGACGCGGCCTTGAACATGCTGCGGTTCTTTGAGGACGAAAGCTGTGGGCAGTGCACGCCGTGTCGAACGGGCTGTGAAAAGGCTGTGAAGTTGATGGAGGCCGACACATGGGACCAGTCACTTCTGGCGGATCTGTGCACCGTGATGGAGGATGCCTCGATCTGTGGTCTGGGGCAGGCGGCGCCAAACCCGATCCGGCTCACCATTAAGCATTTCGCTGACGAGATCGGTTGAGATGAACAGCAACCCCCGTTTCTGCCGCGCCGGATTTGCGCGCGGTGCTTTCAAATATTGTGACGCAAAGAAGGATCTTCAGGATGCTTGATGCCACCGTTACCAAGAAAATCACGTTCTCCCTCAATGGTGAGGATGTTACCGTTCCCGAAGGCTGGACGATCTGGGAGGCGGCAAACGGCCGTGGACTGGTCATTCCGCATTTGTGTCACAAGCCTGATCCGGGGTACCGGCCTGACGGCAATTGCCGCGCCTGTATGGTCGAGGTCGAGGGCGAGCGCGTGTTGGTTGCGTCCTGCATCCGCTCCGTTGCCGATGGAATGGTGGTCAAGACCGACACAGAGCGGGCGGAAAAATCGCGCGCGCTGGTGATCGAGCTTTTGGTGGCCGATCAGCCGGAAAAGGCGCATGATGCGTCGTCGCATTTTTGGGATATGGCCGCGCTCAACGGTGTGACCAAGAGCCGTTTTCCGGCGATGGAACCTAATTTCGTGCCGCTGCTGGATGCCAGCCACGTGGCGATGAGTGTCAATCTTGATGCCTGCATCCACTGTAATCTATGTGTGCGGGCGTGCCGCGAGGTGCAGGTCAACGATGTGATCGGTATGGCCGGGCGGGGTCGTTCGTCTGAAATCGTGTTCGACCTGAATGATCCGATGGGCGAAAGTTCTTGTGTGGCGTGCGGTGAGTGCGTTCAGGCCTGCCCGACGGGGGCGTTGATGCCGGCCACTGTGGTTGATGAAAATCAGGTTGGCGACAGCAAGGATTACGACCGCGAAGTTGAAAGTGTCTGCCCTTATTGCGGTGTCGGCTGCCAGCTGAGCTTCAAGATCAAGGACGACAAGATCAAATATGTCGAAGGCATCAACGGCCCGGCAAACGAGAACCGGCTGTGTGTCAAAGGCCGCTTCGGGTTCGATTATGTCGATCACAAGCACCGTCTGACCAAGCCGATGATCCGGCGCGCGGATGCCCCTGCAAAAGGGTTGAACGTTGATCCATCGAACCCGTGGACCCACTTCCGAGAGGCCACGTGGGACGAAGCACTGGATGCGGCGGCAAACGGGCTGGCCACGTTGCGCGCCGACAAAGGCACGCGGGTTGCCGGTTTCGGCTCGGCCAAATGCTCGAACGAAGAGGCGTATCTTTTCCAGAAACTGATCCGGCAGGGCTTTGGTCACAACAATGTCGATCACTGCACGCGGCTGTGTCACGCTTCAAGCGTCGCGGCCCTGATGGAAAATGTGGGTTCCGCGGCGGTGACCGCGACCTTCAACCAGATCGAGAATTCCGACGTGGCGATCGTCATCGGGGCCAACCCGACCGAGAACCACCCGGTTGCGGCGACCTATTTCAAGCAGTTCGTGAAACGTGGCGGCAAGTTGATCGTGATGGATCCGCGCGGGCAGGGGCTTAAGCGGCACGCGTCGCATATGCTGCAATTCCGGCCCGGTTCCGATGTCAGCATGCTGAACGCGATCATGCATGTGATCGTCGAGGAAGGTCTTTACGATCAGCAATACATCGCTGGTTACACCGAGAACTTCGAGGCGATGAAGGCGCACCTCAAGGACTTCTCGCCGGAAAAAATGACCGAGATTTGCGGCATTGCACCCGACATGCTGCGCGATGTTGCGCGCACGTTTGCGGGTGCCAAGGCAGGTATGATTTTTTGGGGCATGGGTATCAGCCAGCATATTCACGGCACCGATAACTCCCGCTGCCTGATCAGTCTTGCGCTGATGACGGGGCAAGTCGGGCGTCCGGGGGCGGGTCTGCATCCGCTGCGCGGGCAGAACAATGTGCAAGGGGCGTCAGATGCGGGTTTGATCCCGATGTTCCTGCCGGATTATCAAAGTGTGACGGATGACGGGGTGCGCTCTGCGTTTACCGATGTCTGGGGCTCTGAGGATTTCTCGAGCCAGAAGGGTCTGACCGTGGTCGAGATCATGGACGCCGTTCATACCGGTGACATCAAGGGGATGTACGTGTTGGGTGAGAATCCGGCCATGTCCGACCCCGATGTGGGTCATGCCCGTGATGCGCTTGCCATGCTTGATCATCTGGTTGTGCAAGATATCTTTCTGACCGAAACGGCCAACTTTGCCGACGTGATCCTGCCTGCAAGTGCGTGGGCCGAAAAGACCGGCACCGTGACCAACACAAACCGTCAGGTGCAGATGGGCCGCCCCGCAGTTGCTCCTCCGGGCGAGGCGCGCGAGGATTGGTGGATCGAGGTCGAGCTTGCAAAGCGGTTGGGTCTGAACTGGACCTATACGCACCCGCGAGAGGTTTTTGCCGAGATGAAGATCAACATGGCATCCCTCAACAACATCACATGGGAGCGTCTGGAAAAGGCGGCCGTGACTTATCCGTCGCTGACACCCGATGATCCGGGCCAGCCGATTGTGTTCGGAGACGGGTTCCCGCGGGCTGGTGGACGGGCAAAATTCACACCCGCCAGTGTGATTGCCCCCGACGAGACGCCGGATGCGGACTATCCGTTCATCCTGATCACAGGGCGTCAACTGGAGCATTGGCACACAGGGTCGATGACCCGCCGTGCCACGGTGCTGGATGCGATGGAACCGGAGGCGAATTGCTCGCTGCATCCGCGTACTTTGCGCAAACTGGGCGTGGAGCCTGGCGGGATGATCCGTCTGACGACACGGCGAGGAACGGTTACGGTAATGGCGCGGGCTGATCGGGCCATCGCAGAGGATAATGTGTTCTTGCCCTTTGCTTATGTTGAAGCGGCAGCGAACCTTTTGACCAACTCGGCTCTTGATCCGTTCGGCAAAATTCCCGAGTTCAAATTCTCTGCGGTTCGTGTCGAAAATCCTCAGACCGCTTTGGCTGCCGAATAAAACTGTACCGCAAAGCCTTGCGCCTCGTTTCGAAGGCGCAAGGCTTTGCGTTGGTTCGGGCCTGTCTCTAGGAGCATCGTGCAAGTGTACTGGTGCGCCCAAGAGCATCAAGAAACACCGACCAAGACCGGTTATTTTTCGCTGTAAGCAGTATAAAAGGCCGCCTCTGGCGTCTTCAGGGCCCCTTGATTTTGACCGTTTTCGCGACGAGATAGCAATTTGGGTATCTTGAAGCGAGCCTCAAGACCATCATCTTACCGAGTGTTGCACTGGGCCTGATGACGCGCTGCCTCTCTTTCGTGGTGTGTCGTGATCCGCCGCATAACCTGTGCCTTTGCTTAGGTGTCTTTCGCGCCGGATTCAGGGTGATGCGACGCAACTGTCACAGACGACACATGTTGTCGGCGAGGGTCCTTATGCCGATCGTGGCCTCGGCCGGGACAAGGCCGCTTGTGCGCACCAAGGTGTCGCCGATGTCGTTGGTCTGTGCGCCGAAGGCGTGTTTGACCTGCACGCGCACAGTAGGTTTCGTCCTGTCTGGCCCGCTGTGCGCGATGACTGTCGAGCAGCTGGAACAGCCCCTCCGCCTTACCGGCTTGCGCCAGCGCGCATCAATAAAGCCAACCCGTCGTGGTGTCAGGCAAGCGGTCCCCTTGGCCAAGCCCCAACAATCCCATCAAGGAAAGCCTTTCAGGTATCTGATGTTTGATCCGGTCGTCAGAACGGTTCTGAAGTGCCCTCAGGACCCGCGTCTTGAGCATGGACACTGTGACATCGGCTTGCATCAGCTGCGGTCAAAAGCGGGACGAAACTCCTCCCACGGGACTGCGGCATCGATCCCGGGCAGCGGGGTTTTCTTAGCGTTCAGGCTTGGGTCACGGTCCAAAAGATCGAAGACCCAGCCTGTGCCATCACAACATTCCCCGGCCCGTTTGCGCCTCAATCATTTAGCTGAAGTAACGTAGGGCAGTTTATAGAGGTGTCCTTCGTTCTTTTATCCGATGGCTTTTAGGACGGCTTCGCCGAGGCCTGCTGGGCTGTCGGCGACGATGATGCCTGCGGATTTCATGGCTTCGATTTTGTCATCTGCGCCGCCCTTTCCGCCTGCGACGATGGCGCCGGCGTGGCCCATGCGGCGTCCCGGAGGGGCTGTGCGCCCTGCGATGAAGCCGGCGGTGGGTTTCCAGCGGCCTTTCTTGCGTTCGTCGGCGAGGAATTGTGCCGCTTCTTCCTCGGCAGAGCCGCCGATCTCGCCGATCATGATGATCGATTGCGTTTCGGGGTCGGCCAGAAACCGCTCCAGCACGTCGATATGTTCGGTCCCTTTGATCGGGTCGCCACCGATGCCCACGGCCGTGGATTGGCCCAGACCGCTGTCGGTGGTCTGCTTGACCGCCTCATAGGTCAGCGTGCCCGAGCGCGACACAACGCCGACGCTGCCGCGTTTGTGGATGTGGCCGGGCATGATGCCGATCTTGCACGCGTCAGGGGTGATCACACCCGGGCAGTTCGGCCCGATCAGGATCGACTTGCTGTTCATCAGCGCGCGCTTGACCTTCATCATGTCAAGCACGGGGATCCCTTCGGTGATGCAGATGATCAACGGGATTTCAGCATCCATCGCCTCGAGGATACTGTCGGCGGCAAAGGGGGGTGGCACGTAGATCACGCTTGCATTGGCGCCGGTGACATGCACCGCCTCGTGGCATGAATTGAACACCGGCAGGTTCAGGTGGGTCGCCCCGCCCTTGCCCGGCGTCACGCCGCCGACCATCTTTGTGCCATAGGCGATGGCTTGTTCGGAGTGGAAAGTGCCTTGGCTGCCGGTAAAACCCTGACAGATCACTTTGGTATTTTCGTCGATGAGAATGGCCATGATTGGGCCTCCTGCATGGGATGCGCCCGTGGACGCAGCGTTTGTTTCGGACAAGCGGTGTGGCGCATGTGG
>JBLHUT010000135.1:0-9400 GCA_047629975.1 Paracoccaceae bacterium | reverse complement strand
GATCTTTAGCTACAAGTTGTCGATCATCCACTTCTGGGCGCTGATCTTTCTTTATATCTGGGCGGGACCGCACCATTTGCACTACACCGCGTTGCCTGACTGGGCCTCGACGTTGGGTATGGTTTTCTCGATCGTTTTGTGGATGCCAAGCTGGGGGGGGATGATCAACGGTCTGATGACCCTGCAAGGGGCGTGGGACAAGCTGCGCACCGATCCGGTGATCCGCATGATGGTGGCCTCGCTGGCGTTCTACGGGATGTCGACCTTTGAGGGGCCGATGATGTCGATCCGGGCGGTAAACTCCCTAAGTCATTACACTGACTGGACAATCGGACACGTGCATTCTGGTGCTTTGGGATGGAACGGGTTGATCACCTTTAGCGCGCTTTACTTCCTGACCCCGCGTTTGTGGAACAAAAAGGCGCTGTACTCGACCGGCCTTGTCAACACGCACTTCTGGCTCGCGACGATCGGCATCGTTCTTTATGCCGCGTCCATGTGGGTCACAGGGATCATGGAAGGCCTGATGTGGCGCGAGGTCGATGCGCAGGGCTTTCTTGTGAATTCCTTTGCCGACACGGTCAGCGCCAAGTTCCCGATGTATGTCGTGCGCGGTCTGGGCGGGGTGCTGTATCTCACGGGTGCTTTGGTCATGTGTTACAATCTTTGGATGACCGTGCGGTCGGCCCCTGCCATTGCGCAGTCGGACGAACCTGCCCTGTCTCCGGCTGAATAAGGAGGCAGGTGAAATGGCCGATACAAATACGTCCCCCCGCAAAAAAGGCTTTCTTGACCGTCACAGGGTGATTGAAAAGAACGCGACCTTGTTACTCGTCTCCAGCCTGCTGGTTGTAAGCATCGGTGGCCTGGTCGAGATTGCGCCGCTTTTCTACCTTGAGAACACAATCGAAAAGGTCGAAGGGATGCGCCCCTACTCGCCGCTCGAACTGACCGGCCGCGAGATTTACATCCGCGAAGGATGCTACGTCTGTCACAGTCAGATGGTGCGCCCGATGCGCGACGAGGTCGAGCGGTACGGCCACTATTCGCTTGCGGCTGAATCGATGTACGACCACCCGTTCCAATGGGGCAGCAAACGCACAGGCCCCGATCTGGCGCGGGTTGGCGGGCGGTATTCCGACGAATGGCACGTCGATCACCTGACCAGTCCGCAATCGGTTGTGCCTGAATCCATCATGCCGAAATATGCGTTTTTGTCCGACAAGATGCTTGACGGCAAATACGTCGGCGAGCTGGTCGCGACGCACCGTTTGGTCGGTGTGCCCTATACCGATGAAATGGTGGCCTCGGCACAGGCGGATTTCCGGCAACAGGTCGATCCTGACGGCGACTGGGATGCGCTGGTCGAGCGGTATCCCGGTGCACAGGTGCGAAACTTCGATGGCGCGCCGGGTGTATCCGAGATGGATGCGATGATCGCCTATTTGCAAATGTTGGGGACGCTGGTCGATTTCTCGACCTTCACCCCTGACGCAAGCCGCTAGAGAGGGGCAAATCATGGACATCTATTCCACTTTGCGCGCGTTCGCCGACAGCTGGGTCTTGTTGGCAATGTTCGCCTTTTTTGTAGGCGTGATCATCTGGGCCTTCCGGCGCGGCAGCAGCGAAACATACGCTGATACGGCGCAAATTCCGTTTCGAAACGAAAATGCGCCTGCTCCGCCGCGCGCACAGCCACAGCAAAGCCCTTTGGAGGACGCGTCATGAACAACAATCCGATTGACGAGGAAACCGGCGTCGAAACAACCGGCCACAGCTGGGACGGGATCGAAGAGCTGAACAACCCGTTGCCGCGCTGGTGGCTGTGGACGTTTTACGCCTGCATTGTCTGGGCGATTGCCTACACGATTGCCTTTCCGGCATGGCCGCTGATCAGTGGGGCGACGTCGGGTGTTGCCGGCTGGTCGACACGCGGCGAGGTCGCCAAAGACATCGCGGCCTTCGAGCAGGCAAATTCAGGGCTGACCACCCAACTCGAGAGTATCTCGTTGGCCACGTTGTCGTCGGATGCCGATCTGAACCGGTTTGCCGTTTCTGCGGGCGGGGCCGTGTTTCGCAGCCATTGCTCGCAATGTCACGGCTCGGGGGCTGCGGGGGCCTTGGGCTATCCCAACCTGCTGGATGACGACTGGCTCTGGGGGGGGGATATCGACAATATCGCCGTCACCGTGCGCCACGGTATCCGCAACGAGGCCGACCCCGATGCCCGTTGGTCACAGATGCCTGCGTTCGGCGAACTGCTCGAAGACGACGAGATCGCAAGCGTCGTGCAACACGTGCGCGCCATTTCAGGACAAGAGCACGACGCGACCCTTGCAAGCACGGGTGCCGTTATTTTTGACGAGCAATGCTCGGCCTGTCACGGTGCCGAGGGCATGGGCGACCGCGAACAGGGGGCACCGAACCTGACGGACGCGATCTGGCTTTACGGTGGCTCCGAGGAGGCGTTGCTCGACACTGTGAACAATGCCCGCTTCGGTGTGATGCCGCCATGGTCCACCCGCCTGTCAGAGGCCGAGGTCCGTGCGGTTGCAGCCTACGTTCACCAGCTTGGTGGCGGCGAGGCGTCAGTCGCTCAATGACGACAGCCAGGGCGTATACGGGCCAGGCCGGATACGGGCAGGGCGGCAGGTGTCAAATTCGCCCTTCCTGTTGAACAGTTTGATGTGGGTCAAAGACGCATCGCGCCATTCGCTTCAAACCCTTGTCTGGGCGCATCGCGCGCTTGCGAATGGAGCCAGAGATGAGCACTGCCGATAACAAAGCCCCTGATCTTTATGTCGCCCGCGAGCCGATCTTTCCGCGCCGCGTCAAAGGTCCGTTCCGGAACCTGAAATGGGCGATCATGGTGTTCACGCTTGGCATCTATTACGTCACGCCGTGGTTGAAATGGGACCGTGGCCCCGAACTGCCCGATCAGGCGGTGCTTGTGGATATGGCGGGGCGGCGGTTCTTTTTCTTCTGGATCGAGATCTGGCCGCACGAGTTCTATTTTATTGCCGGATTGCTGATTATGGCCGGTCTGGGGCTGTTTTTGTTCACCTCGGCGTTGGGGCGTGTGTGGTGCGGGTATGCGTGCCCGCAAACGGTCTGGACCGATCTGTTTATTCTGGTGGAGCGTTGGATCGAGGGGGACCGCAATGCCCGTGTTCGGCTTTTGCACGCAAAGTATGATGCCCGAAAGCTGCGCCTGCGGCTGACAAAATGGGGGGTGTGGCTTGTGATTTCGGTGGCGACGGGTGGGGCTTGGGTGTTCTATTTCACTGACGCGCCAACGCTGGCCAGTAACCTGTTGACGCTTCAGGCCCCGATGATTGCATGGCTGACGATTGCGGTGCTGACCGCGACAACGTTTGTCTTTGGCGGTTTCATGCGAGAGCAGATCTGTATCTATGCCTGTCCCTGGCCGCGCATTCAGGGGGCAATGATCGACAATGATACGCTCACGGTTGCCTATCGCGACTGGCGCGGAGAACCGCGTGGCAAACACCGCAAAGCCGAAGAGGTCGAACCTTTGGGGGATTGTATCGATTGCATGGCGTGCGTGAATGTCTGCCCGATGGGGATCGACATTCGTGACGGTCAGCAGATGGAATGTATCACCTGTGCACTGTGTATCGATGCGTGTGACGATGTGATGGCGCGTATCGGAAAACCGCGCGGGTTGATTGACTATATCGCCCTCAAGGACGAAGAGGCCGAGCGCGCGGGGCAGGCCCCGATCGCGCGTCTAAAGCATATTCTGCGCCCCAGAGTGATGATTTATACCGCTCTGTGGAGCTTGATCGGTGTGGCGCTGGTTTTTGCGTTGTTCGTGCGGTCCGACATCGAGTTGACGGTGGCACCGGTCCGCAACCCGACCTTCGTCACGCTGGCGGATGGAACGATTCGCAACACTTACGATGTACGTTTGCGCAACAAACACGGTGAGATGCGACCGTTCAAAATATCCCTGACCTCGGACAGCCACATGTTTTTGACGCTTGAGGGCACGCCCTACATCGTGGCCTACGTACCCGCCGATACGACATTCTTGCAGCGGGTCTATATCTCGGCGCCGCCCTCGTCAGAGGCTGCAAAAACGGACCGTACAGATGTGCGGATCTGGATCGAGGACACCAGCAACGGTGACAGGGCCTATCAGGACACAATATTCAACGGAAAAGAGACGCAATGATGTTTAATCCCCTCACCGGACCAAAGGTTTTTGCGATGTTCGCCATCGGTTTTGGCATAATTATTACCGTCAACCTGACGCTGGCGTTTCAGGCGGTCGCGACATTTCCGGGGCTTGAGACGCGCAACAGCTATGTCGCCAGCCAGTCGTTCGACCGCGATAAACGTGCGCAGGATGCGCTGGGCTGGACTGTATCGGCCCGCTTGGTCGGAACCGGCCTTGTGGTGCGGATCCTTGGTCAAGACGGGCAACCTGTCCGCTCGGCCCAGGTTGCAGGTACGTTTGGCCGTGCGACGCATGTGGCGGATGACCAGAGTCTGACGTTCGCCGCCTCGGACGAAGGGTTTCGTGCCCCTGTGGAGGTCGCGCCGGGCAACTGGAACCTGCGTCTTGTGGCCCATGCCGAGGACGGCACGTTGTTCCGCCGCCGCATCGTGTTGCGCGAGATGGTCACAAAATGACCGCCATCTGCCCCGCCTGTGTCGAGCTGCCTCCGCTTGAAATCGATCCGGCCAAAAGCAAGGTCGCAGCACCACAGACGCTGCTGCTGTCCTTGCCTTCGATCCATTGTGCTGCGTGTATTTCAGGGGTGGAGCGCACGTTGCAGGCGGTGCCGGGCGTGTCGCAAGCGCGTGTGAACCTGACGCAGAAACGCGCCACGGTGCAGTCGCAGCCGTACGTTAATGCCGCGTCGCTGGTGGCGGCCCTTGCGGCCGCAGGGTTCGCCGCGCAGCCTTTGGACCCGGAAACCATCGCGGCCACCGCAACCGACGCAACGGCGCGCAATCTGGTGCTGCGCATTGCGGTGGCGGGGTTTGCGATGATGAACGTGATGCTGTTGTCGGTGGCTGTCTGGGCCGGCGCCGAGGACGCGACACGCGATCTGTTCCACTGGGTGTCTGCCATGATTGCCATTCCGGCGGTCGGATTTTGTGCGCAACCCTTCTTTGCCAGTGCGGTGGCCGCAGTGCGTGTCGGGCGGGTCAATATGGATGTGCCGATCACGCTGGCGATCACGCTTGCGGTTTGCATGTCTGTGTTCGAGGTGACGCAAGGGGGGCTGCATGCCTATTTCGATGCGGCCTTGTCGCTGACATTTTTCCTGTTGATCGGGCGGTTTCTGGATCACCGGGCGCGGATGGCGGCGCGGTCTGCTGCGGACGAGCTTGCTGCTCTGGAGACCCCTCGTGCCATGCGCATCTGTGGGGACACCGAAGAGAACGTGGCCATTGCCGCCCTTGCCATCGGTGACCGGATCAGGGTCGTGCCGGGCACGCGTATTCCGGTGGACGGGCGGATCATCGAGGGACAGACCGATCTGGACCGCGCGCTGCTGACCGGAGAATCCATGCCGGTGCGGGCGGGTTCAGGCGATGCGGTTCATGCGGGCGAGGTGACCCTGACGGGGCCGTTGGTCATCGAGTTGACGGCTTTGGGGCGCGATTCGACGCTGCACCGCTTGCGGGCGTTGGTCGAAGTCGCAGAGCGCGCAAGGTCGCGGTATGCGTCGCTGGCGGACAAGGCGGCGGGGCTTTATGTGCCGCTGGTGCACGCGGTGGCGTTACTGGCCTTTTGCGGTTGGTATTTTCTGAGCGGAGATCTGCGGCTGGCGGTCAATATCGCGGTGGCCGTTTTGATCATCACCTGCCCTTGTGCGCTTGCGCTGGCTATTCCTGCGGTGTCGACGGTGGCGACAGGGCGATTGTTCCGACGCGGTATTCTGGTCAAATCCCCAACCGCGCTAGAGCGGCTTTGTGATGTGGATCAGGTTGTTTTCGACAAGACCGGCACCCTGACCAAAGGCACGCCGTCGCTGGATGAAGGGCACGGCCTGTCGCAGGCGCAATTCGCGTTGGCGGCAACACTGGCACGTGGATCGGCACATCCGCTGGCGCGGGCGTTGGCCGATACCGCCCGTCGGCGTGGCACGCCGTCTGTGGTGCTTTCGCAGGTCTGTGAATACCCGGGGCGCGGCGTCGAGGCCGTATTCGAAGGGCGGCGCGTGCGGCTTGGCTCTGCGGATTGGCTGGGCGTGCCGGGGATCGACCGACTGGCGACATGGGTGGATGACGGACAACTGCCGCCGCTACCGCTGTGTTTCAACGATACTTTGCGCGAGGGGGCCGCCGAGACCGTTGCGCGGCTTGAGGCGATGGGCCTTCCGGTGACGCTGTTGTCGGGTGATAATGCCGCGAATGTGGCACATGTTGCCGGTCAGGCAGGTATCGCACTGGCGTTGTCGAACGTCGGCCCCGAGGAAAAACTGGCCTATATTTCCAAATTGTCCGACGCGGGGATACGGGTCTTGATGGTGGGGGACGGGTTAAACGATACGGCGGCTCTTGGGGCGGCGCATGTGTCGGCGTCTCCGGCGGCGGCGGTGGATGCGTCGCGCGCGGTGGCGGATGTTGTTTTGTTGCGGGATGATTTGCGGGCCTTGCCCGATATGCTTGATTTGGCCCATCTGGCCCGTCGCCGGATGCGTCAGAATTTGTGGATTGCGGCGATTTACAACGCCGTGGCGGTGCCCGTTGCGGTCTTGGGCTTTGTCACGCCGTTGATCGCGGCACTTGCCATGTCGGGCTCGTCGATCTTTGTGTCTTTGAATGCGGTAAGGATGAAATCGTCATGAATGTTCTGGTGTTTCTGATTCCGGTGTCGGTGCTTATCGGGGCTTTGTGGTTGTTCGGTTTTGTGTGGGCTGCGCGGCGCGGGCAATTCGATGACCCTGACGGGAACAGTGCGCGCATTTTAAGCCCCGATTATGACGAGGCCCCCAAACCGGAAGAATAGGGATCGTTGGCCAGCAGGATTGGCGCCCCGTGCGGGGTTGCCTGTGCGGCGCGGTGCCAGGCTTGTGTCACAGCCCCCACAGTTTCGGCATCCGCCAATCCGCGCGCGGTCAACATCTGCTCAAGCGCAATCAGCCAACACCGGTAGTATTCGTCGTTCGAGGGGGCCTCGGGGGCCTGTTCGCGCGCAATCACATCCGAAAAGGTCGCGGCCCAATCGGTCCAGCTGAACACCCCTGCCTCGTTCAATCCAACCGCCAGCGCAAAAACCTGCGCCTGCCACGGCGCATCAAATACGGGCGCATCAAATACGGGTGCATCAGGACGGGACAAGATAGGCCTCCCACGCGTCGATGCGCATTGTCGTGCCCGGTTCGGCCCGCGCCCCCCACAGGGTTTCGCCATCGAATTCAACGGTATAAAGCCAGTGCGGCGCCTCGCCCAGGCCGTGGGCGTTGCTGTCGGGAAAGACATGTGCGCCGTGCATTGCAGTAACAATGCCGGCTTTGTCACGTGCATAACCGGGCAGGCGGGTATGCCCGCTGGCGAGTGTGGCGGTGGTGCGCACCGCGTCACCGACCTTGAAACGCGGTGTGCCGGTGGCAGTCCGATTGACCGGCCCGCCTTTTGACAGAACGTTGAACACCTTGTCTGCGCTCATGCAGCGGTCGGCCCGCAGGCCGGGCTGAAGCATCTGTCCGGCAGCAATTTCTTGCGCGGTGACTTCACCGTGCCGGATCAAAAGAGCCTCCAGCGCGCGGAACCAGATCTCGTAATAACTGGAGCTATAGTACACTGCCGGGGCAAGGCTTTCACGGGCAAAGCGGCCCGCGTCCAGTGGCCAATACCCCAGAACACCGGCACAAAGCGTCAGGCCGAGGGCGCGTTTTTCCCATTCGGCGTGAAAAACCGGCTCGTCGGTTTCCACTACGACCGGGCCAAATCCGGCCCGCCCGCCAAGGTCATGAGGCCCGTTCATGCGCGTGCCTCTTGGGTCGATGGCGCTTGTGCAAGCCCCGTGCCGATCATTGAATCGCGGGTGACCAGTGCGGCGAGTGCCTCTTGGGACCAGCCGTCGGTACCCTCAGGGCGCATCGGAATCACCAGATACCGCAGCTCTGACGTGCTGTCCCAGACGCGCACGTGCGTCGTTTCGGGCAGGGTCAGGCCGAATTCGGCCAGAACCACGCGGGGTTCGACAACCACACGCGACCGGTAGGGGGGGGATTTGTACCACACCGGTGGCAGGCCCAGAACAGCCCACGGGTAGCAACTGCACAAAGTGCACACGACGACGTTGTGCAACCCGGGAGTGTTGAACAGCGCCTCCATGTGCTCGGCCTGTCGTCCGGCAAAGCCGAGCGCGCCGATTGCGGCGGTGGCATCGGTTTCGAGCCATGCGCGAAATTCGGGATCAAGCCATGCTTTTGCAACGACGCGTGCGCCGTTGCGCGGCCCGACGCGGGTCTCATACGTCTCGACGATCTCGTCGATGGCCGCCGGATCGATCAGGCCCTTGCGGGTCAGGATCGTTTCCAATGCTTTGACCCGGGCGGTCATCGGATCAAGTGTGTTGTCGTGGTCATGCGAATGGTCGTGGCTGTGATCGTGCATATTCCCTGCTCCTGAGGATACCTCGTTTCTTGCATCCCTTTGCCGGTGAGTCTACGGCTGTGAACACTTCAGCAAGGAAAGCCACGCGCATGAAAGATCACGGCAGCTATGACTACATCATCGTTGGCGCGGGATCGGCAGGCTGTGTGCTTGCCAACCGGTTGTCCGAAGACCCGAAAACGCGCGTGCTGTTGCTTGAGGCGGGGGGTAAGGACACGTATCCGTGGATCCATATTCCGGTCGGGTATCTGTATTGCATCGGCAATCCGCGCACGGACTGGTGTTTTTCGACTGAGGCGCAAGCGGGATTGAACGGGCGCAGCATCGGGTATCCGCGCGGCAAGGTTCTGGGTGGCTGTAGTTCGATCAACGGTATGATCTACATGCGCGGGCAGGCTGCGGATTACGACCAGTGGCGGCAAATGGGCAATACTGGCTGGGGATGGGACGACGTTCTGCCGTGGTTCCTTAAATCCGAGGATCATTTCGACGGCGCATCCGACATGCACGGGGCTGGTGGCGAGTGGCGGGTTGAAAAACCACGCACGACTTGGGAAATCCTTGATGCGTTTGCCGAGGCTTGCGTGGCGGCGGGCATCCCTGCCACCGATGATTTCAACACCGGTACGAACGAAGGTGTCGGCTATTTTCAGGTCAACCAACGCGCCGGATTCCGGTGGAACACGTCAAAGGCGTTTTTGCGTCCGGTGCGGGGTCGCAGCAACCTTAGGGTGACGACCCACGCCCACACCCGCCATGTGGAGTTGAATGAAGGCCGTGCTGTCGGCGTCGTGTT
>JBLHUT010000134.1:0-9444 GCA_047629975.1 Paracoccaceae bacterium | reverse complement strand
CATTGGGCTGGAAAAGCCCCGTGGCCTTCGAACGAAAGGCCGCTTAACATGAGCACCTGACCGGAACAGAACCGTGACAGCTCCAGTATCTGATCCATTGCCCGGCAGTGGTTTGCGAAGCATAACCATGAGAGGGGTGGACATCTTCAGCCGGAAAATTATCGACTGGGAGGTCCATGAACGCGAGGCTGCGGAACTGGCCGCGACGTTGATCCAAAAAGCGGTTTGGGCGGAGGCCTGTGTCTCGCGCCTATCGGTCCTGCACGCCGACAACGGCAGCCCCCCTCTCGTGCCTGCAAGAGCATGCACTGCCGGGCAATGAATGAAGGGGGCGACGATGAAAACAACGCTGGAAAAGCTGGGCATCATGGCGTCTTACAGCCGCCCGCGCGTCAGTAACGACAGTAACGACAGTAACGACAATCCATTCTCCGAGGCGCTGTTTCGCACCTGCAAGTATCGCCCGGATTGGCCAAACAAGGGTTTTGCCACGAAGGTTGACGCACAGGCGTGGGTGAAATCCTTCGTGAACTGGTACAACGACGAACACCTCCACAGCGCGATCCGCTTTGTCACTCCAAACATGCGCCGCGGCGGCAGTGACCGCGATGCCCTCGCAAACCGCGCCATTCTCTATGCAAATGCACGTGCAAAAACCGGAACGATGGTCAGGAGAAACGCGCAACTGGCAGCCCGCCGGAGCCGTTTGGCTGAACCCGGAACGCGAAATCAGCGCGCCAGAAATCAGAGACGCCGCATGAAATCGGCGGACAACTCCTTTGACAAACACCGCTCCCTCAGAACCGATCTTGCCATAAAAAAGGCATAGCGCTGAGGATCAATGTGATCGTCCGGGATGGAACAAATACTCTCATAAAGCAGCAACTCGAAAAGCGTCTGCGCCAGATCGAAAGCGATATTACAAAAATCGATGCGTTGATGTTAGACTTGGCGCACCAAGATCAAAGCATCAGCGAAAGGCTGGATATTTTGTTCAGCATTCCCTGCATTGGGGTGACAACAGCGCTCATGATCCTTGTGGAAATGCCAGAGATTGGCGCTCTGAATAACAAACAGGTTGCCAGCCTTGCAGGGCTTGCCCCGATGTCACAAAGTTCTGGGAAATGGCCGGGGAAGGCGCGGATACAAGGAGGTCGTCAAAATCTGCGGCACGCTGTCTTTATGCCAGCGCTCGTCGCAATCCGGCACGATGCAGACCTCAAAGCCAAATACGATCAACTGTTAACTGCGGGGAAAGAGGAAAAAGTCGCTATCACAGCCATCATGCGGAAGTTGCTTGTACTTGCCAATACCTTACTGCGTGACAATCGGAAATGGGCAGAAAAGATCGCTTGACCAAGACGGATACTCCTCGGTGGTTACGATGAGCCAAGAACACTCTGTTATCAAATTGCCCTATTTGGCCCCATAAGCGCTGACGTCAGACAGTCACCATCGTAAATGCGCGCTGCAAATCACGCCAGAATTGGGCTATTCAAGATACTTGAAGGTACAGTTTTTAGACTTGTCCATTCAGGGCCTTGATAAACACGGCTTCAAATTCCGCCGCTAATCGGGGCAACGGACGGTTGGGCCTCGATACAACGCATGCACCAATTGAAATTGCCGGATCAAAGGGGCGGTAGGTCAATGCCATGTTCGGCAGGAACTCAGCAGTGTAGCGATCAACGATAGCGATCTTATTGCACGAATGCGCCAAGACAGCCGCCGTGTGGCAATAGCGCGCTTCGACCTGCGGCGTATACGGAACCTGCGCCGCATCGAAGGCATTTTGGACCAGCGATCCCAGTTTTGATGCTGGGTCCAGCCCAATAAAACCACGCGCGACGAAGTCACCGGGACGTAAAACGGCAAGCTGCGCTAGGGCATGGTCTGGCCGCATCACCGCCACCATCCGGTCCCTACTAACAACCTTTACCGATACGCTTGGATGAGTATCCAACCCAAGGCAAAGCCCGATATCAGCAGCCCCGATGGCCACCGCATCAATGACATTTTCCATCCGTCGCACATCGTATTGCACGGTGACACCATCGCGCCCCTCAAGAAATTTTGACAAGGCACCGGGCACCACAGAGTGCCCCAACGGTGGCGTGGCCATGATCCTCAGCTTGCCAACCGTGCCGCCGCGCAGATCACGCACGCGGGACTCTACAGACCTAAGCTGCTCGAACAGCGGCTGAATTTCTTGGAACAGGCTCCGTGCCTCATTTGTCGGGAGCATGCGTTTCCTCTCACGCTCGAACAACTCGAACCCCAGCTGCTTTTCCAATTGCTTGATGGCGAGTGACACAGAAGGTTGCGAAATGCCCAACTCTTCTGCGGTGGCCACAGTGGTTTGAGACAACATCAGCGTGCCAAATACTTCCAGCAGGCGAAGAGATAAATCATTGCGGCGCGTTATTTTCATCGTGCCACAATATCTGTTCTAGAGGCGTTTCGCCAGCACCGTTCCCAAAGCGGCAGCAACAGCCGCCTGCGTGGGGTCGATCACGGGAATACCCAAATCCTGCTCCAACCGCGCACGGTGTACCGCCATTCCGGCACAACCCAGCACCAGCGCCTCTGCGCCGTCTTCAATCAACTCGCGTCCGACAACTTGCAGCCGCGCAAAGGTGCCGCTGCCGCGCGCGGATTCGTCCACTGTCATATTCAACGCTCGTTCGCCCGCAATACGGCTCGTCACGCCCATGCGGCGCATATACAGACGGTGACGTTTTTCAGACGCACCAGAGATCGCAACGATTCCGATCTTATCAGCACGGCTAAGCGCAGTCAAAACACCGCTTTCCTGAATACCAAAGACAGGCACAGGCGACACGGATCGGCAGGCATCAATGCCCGGGTCGGAATAGCACGCGATCACAAACGCCGAAGCATCGCTGTGCTGTTTCAACAGATCCACCAGCGGCAGGACCACTTGGTCGGAATGCACTTGGCTTTCCACACCAAACGGGCCCTCTGCAAGGGTAACACATTTAATGTCCGGCCCACCTGTTAAACGAAAAGGGACCAGTGCACGGTCCAAACCATCTGTTACGGCTTCGTTGGAATTAGGGTTAATGACGACGATAGGGCCGCTCATATTGCGCCTCGTTTCTGATGCAAAAGGGTTGAGCAGGACGGGCCAAAACCCGCCCTACTATTATGTTTAGCTTCGGCGCAAAATTACACCGACTTAATCAGGCCGCCGTCACAGCGGATCAATCCACCGGTGACATAACTAGCTTGGGCCGAGGCCAGGAAGGCGCAAACCGATGCGAACTCCTCAACCGTGCCATAGCGGCCAGCGGGGATTGTGGCGCGCGATGCAGTGCGCGTATCGTCCAGCGATTTACCCGTTCGCTTGGCGGCAGCACCATCCAATTCATCCACACGCTCCGTATGGATACGCCCCGGCAACAGCATATTCACCGTGATGCCATCGGCCGCCACATCATTGGACAGCGATTTGGACCAGCCGACCAAGGCAGATCGCAAGGCGTTAGACAGGCCTAGGTTCGGGATCGGCTGGATTACACCAGAAGACCCAAGCGTGATAATACGCCCCCATTTTTGCCCCTGCATCGCGGGCAGCAGCCGCGCGGTCAGGGCAATCACATTCAACACCATCGTGTCAAACTGCGCCGCCAGCACGGAAATATCCGCATCCACCATCCGGCCCGGAGGCGGACCACCGGTGTTGTTCACCAGAATATCCACACCGCCCAAAAGTTCGGTCGCAGCATTCACCAAAACATCAACCGCGGCATCATCAGTCAGATCGCAAACGAC
Source organism: Paracoccaceae bacterium (assembly GCA_047629975.1). Lineage (GTDB taxonomy): Bacteria > Pseudomonadota > Alphaproteobacteria > Rhodobacterales > Rhodobacteraceae > JBLHUT01. Next base: position 5,649 of record JBLHUT010000134.1, on the reverse strand, counting down.
GTAATCAGCCGTGCCTTGGCCTTTTGCCGTGATCGTGGCAGCAGCCGCAGCCAGCTTGTCACCTGAACGGCCTGTCAGTAGCACATGCACACCTTCAGCCGCCAGAATTTCTGCACATCCAAGGCCAAGACCCCGCGAAGAGGACATGACCAATGCCCGTTTTCCAGTTAGCCCAAAATCCATTAATTCAACTCTTTCAATCGTTTATCCAGACGTGACATAAGCCGCGTCAATTCTTTCATATCACGGGCGTTCATCGCGGGACCGGGTGCGCGCACCTTGCTGGACGCGATCACACCACGCCGCCGTAGCACCTCCTTGCGGATGGCAAGGCCAAGGCCAAGCTGCTGTTCATAACGGACCATCGGCAGATAGGCGTCAAACAGGTCTTCCGCCCCGTCCACATCCCCCGCCTTGTGGCGCGCGACGACCTCCACCAACATTTCGGGAAAGGCAAAGCCCGTCATCGCTCCATCTGCGCCGCGCTGCATTTCTTGCGCAAGGAACAGCGCAGAATTGCCAGTCAGGATCGACAAGCGAGGCACGTCCCCCACCTCGGTCTCAGCCCGCACACGGCTGAGTTTCGTCAATCCTGGCCAGTCCTCGTGCTTGAGCATGACAATCTGTGGATGATCCACAGTAAGGCCAATGATCGTCTCAACCGACACTTGCACGCCCGTGGTCTGGGGATAATCCTGAAAACAGATCGGCGTCTCAGCAAGCGCGTCACAGACCTGCGCCATGTAGGCTTTCAGCTTTACTTCGGTAATCATGCCGGGCTGCGGAGCAACCATAACGCCCCCTGCCCCCAGATCCATCGAAGTAGTACTGAGCCGCGCCATATTGTCGATCCCCGCCGCTGACACGCCAACAACCACAGGTACACGCCCGTTCACGCGTTTCAGCACGTGGCGTGCAAAATTTTCGGCTTCGTCGCCGGCCATCTTGGGCGCTTCGCCCATGATGCCTAGAATCGTCATGCCACTAACGCCGGTTCCCAGATAGAAATCGACCATTCGGTCCGTGCTGTCATAGTCAATCGCACCAGTGTCATCAAAGGGCGTTGCGGCGATGATGAAAACACCATCCGAATTTCGGTGAATGAGATTACTCATGTTTTTCCTCCTTTAGTTTCCGGGCGCGGGCGGGATTGAGCGGCGCCCAATCTCCTCCAGACGCGCGTAGCGGTCAGCAAATAGACGGGCGACAGGATAGTTCCCGTTCCACGCCAGCCGCTACGTATTTGTATCGATCAGCCCGTCCCGTGCATTTAAACCCACGGCTTGCCCCACAACAATCTCGCGCTCTGACGAGAAGGTTAGCGCTTCAAGACGTTTGCATTCGATAGCAACAGGCACATCCGCAAGACGCGGTGGCGAGACATATTTTGAGGGTGCAAGGTCAAACCCCAAATGCCTCTGGCTCAAATACATCCGACGCATACGTTGCGGCAGTGTTGATCATCGCATCGGTCAGATCGGGAGTGAACATGTTGATGACAAATTCACCCGTCCGCCGAATATTCTCAGTGGTGTCCTTTGCGGTCCCGTCTGCATGATGCTCCAATCCAAGGATCACAAGGGCGGGATCTTGGCCGAAGATGTTGAAGAACGAATACGGCGCGGCGTTCACCGTGCCGTCAATGCCAACGGTCGTCACCCACGCAATAGGTCGCGGAATGACCACTGCCGTTAACAGTTTGTACCGCAGCCCAGGTTCCATGGCATTCAAATCAAGCGAAAGGGTCATTCGGGATAAACCACACCCGTTTGTCCGGTGATGCGGCTGTAATGCTCAATCCGGCGGTGACGGGCAAAATCAAAGATCGTCTTTTTGCCAAAGTTACACATATCCATATCACAAGCATGCACGATCAGCTCGTCTTCTTCGGTCTCGGCACGGGCCACGACAAAGCCGTTTGGGTCCACGATGATTGATCCTCCCATCAGCGGATGACCGTCCTCGTTGCCTGCCTTGGCCACACCAACAACCCAAGAGGCGTTTTGGTAGGCACCCGATGTCATCGAAAGCTCGGAATGGTACAGGCGGCGCGCCAAGCCTTCAGCCTTATCCTGACTGTTGATCGAGGGCGTGTTATAGCCAAGCGTAATCAATTCAGCCCCTTGCAGCCCCATTTCACGGTACACTTCGGGCCAACGGCGGTCATTACAAATCGCCATGCCCATCCACGCATCCAGATTTTTCCAAACCGGAAAGCCCAAATCACCGGGCTCAAAATAGCGTTTTTCCAAATGCTGGAATGCGCGTTCTGTGTCAAACTCGGAATGACCGGGCAGATGTATCTTGCGGTATTTTCCTACAATATTGCCTTTTTTGTCGGTTAGTATCGAGGTGTTGTAATGATGGCCGTCATGTGTGGATTCCGCATAACCGAATGTGATCGCAATGCCGTGCTGTTTGGCCGCGTCAAACAGCGGCTGTGTCGCGGCGTTGGGCATTTCTGCCTCGAACCACGTGTCGACTTCGTCGAGGTCTTCCATCCACCAACGTGGAAAAAAAGTGGTCAGTGCCAGCTCTGGAAAAACCACCAAATCACAACCTGCGTTGGCGGCCTGTGACAGCAACGCCACCATACGCGCAACCACGGCTTCACGGCAGTCGGATTTCTGAATAGCGCCCAGTTGCGCGCCCCCGATTACGATTTCCCGCATCTGAATTCTCCCTATTTAGCTATCAATTTTACGCTCGAAGCGACTGATCAAACGGATCAACGGCCAGAGCAGAACAAGGTAAAGACCTGCTGCCAGAACCAACGGCGAGGCATTGTAAGTGAGCGACCGGACAAGGCCCGCCGCATGCAGCATTTCACTCAGCGACACGACCGAAGCAAGCGAGGTCAGTTTGACCACCTCAACCACATTCGACAAAAGATCAGGCAGCACATTGCGTACTGCCTGCGGCAGCGTGACCCAAAACAGGGTCTGCCCCTGCGTTAGTCCGGTTGAACGCGCCGCCTCGGCCTGGCCTTTTGGCACCGACAAGATGCCCGCGCGAAAGACTTCTGCAAAATAAGCCGAATTATTAAGAAAAAAGCCGACAGCCACGGCAACAAATGGCGAGATTCGAACACCCGCAAAGGGCAGACCGGCGTAGATAAAGATCAGCAACACCAAAGGCGGGATCGCACGAAATAGATCGACAAAGGCGATCGCGGTCCAACGGACAGCTCGATTTGTCGACACCGACGCGATTGCCGCAAACAACCCGCCCAAAGCACCCAGCGGGATCACCACCGCACAAATCAGCAGCGTCACGCCCAGGCCCTTAAGCACCAGCGGTAAGGCTTTGATCATGATCTCAATATTAAAGAACTGTTGAATGATCGCTTCCATCGTTCAATGCCCTCCCCGCGCAAAACGGGTTTCCAGCCAGCGTGAAGCAATAACCAAAGGTAAAAAAATCACGACATAAGCAAACGCAGCCAGCGTCAGCGGCGAGGCATTCGCACTAAATGATTGCGCCGTTGTCGCCTGCCCTAAAATATCAGGCACACCAATCACCATGCCCAAGGCGGTCATCTTCGTGATGGCGATGGCACGGTTTGTCAGCGGCGGGATCACCATACGCACGGCTTGCGGCAACACCACATAGCCCAACGCCTGAGTGAAATTCAGGCCCGTACTTCGCGCCGCCTCCCATTGGCCCTTAGGGGTCGAAGTAATCCCCGCCCAAACGATTTCCTCCGCAAAGGCGGCAAGAACCAAGGTCAGCACAAGGAACAAAACCGTAAAGGACGACAGCACAATCCCAAGGTTGGGCAAGCCGAAGAACACCAGCAGGATCAACACCAATGGCGGCAAGGCCCGCAAAACATCGGCAAAGATCACAATCACAAAAGATAGTAGCCTGATCCGGTAGGCCCGCAAGCAGGCCAGCACCGCGCCCAAACTTAAGCCCGCCAGCACAATCAGAACCGACAGGATCACGGTCACGCCCGCACCCTTCAGGATCAGCGGCGTGTATTTGGCCAGCACAGCCTGGTTCAGGAATTGATCAAGAAACATGTCCATATGCGTCAGCTGTGAAATCGCGAAAGGAATGTACGGGTGCGCTCTTGGGTCGGTGCGCCGAATATCTGCTCAGGCGGTCCCTGCTCCACAATCACGCCACCGTCCATAAACACCACACGGTCGGCGGCATCCTTGGCAAATTTCATCTCGTGGCTAACCACAAGCATCGTCATCCCCTGCTCTTTCACGTCGCGCATCACGTCCAGAACATCACCGACCAATTCGGGGTCCAACGCTGATGTCGGCTCATCAAACAGCATCACCGTGGGCTTCAACGCCAGCGCGCGGGCAATTGCCACACGTTGTTGCTCACCGCCGGACAATTGCGATGGATAATGCCCCGCACGGCCTGACAGACCTACTTTGGACAGCGCCACCATTGCTTCGGCGTCAGCCTGATCACGCGGCATTTTCAAAACCCTGCGCAGGGCCAACGTAACATTTCCCAGCGCAGACAAATGAGGATAAAGATTGAAGGACTGGAACACCATCCCGATCCGCTGGCGCATCTTGTTCAGATCCACACCCAGACCAGTCAGTCTGTCACCTTCGATCAATATCGCACCTGAATCGGGCTCTTCCAGCAGGTTACAACACCGCAGCATCGTGGATTTACCGGACCCAGACGGGCCAAGAACAAAAACCATCTCGCTGCGGTGAACATTCAGATCAATCCCCTTCAAAACTGAAATGGTGCCAAAGGACTTGTGCAAAGCCCGCACAGAAAGGGTCGCCGTAGACGGCGGCCCCCCGTTTTTTCGTGTCGATGCCATATTATCCACAGCTAGGAGTGTGATCGTCCATCACGTAGCCCGCGAATTCAGGTTCACCGAAACCAGGCCGAGGAGTGATCGCTGCGGAGCCTTCCGCAGGTGAGGTGCCAAACCATTTCAAACTCAGACTCGCCATGGTGCCGTCAATTTTGAGACATTCGATGACGGTTTCAACCTTGTTGCGCAGCGCTTCATCGCCTTTGCGGAAGGGCATGCCCCAGACCAAACCCGTGGTAAACAGATAGCTCAGCTCAATCGCAGGGTTCTGCTTGACGGCCCAAGCCGACACCGTGTTACCCGCCACGTTGGCAAAGGCACGACCCGACACAACCGCCTGTACAGCGTCACTGTTGGTGCCATAGCTCTCCACCGTCCAACCGATTTCTTCTGCTTTTTCACGCGCCCAAGAATCGTAAACCGAACCTTTGTTCACGGCGATGATCTTGCCCTTCATAGCGTCCAGGTTAGACACGTCATCTGCGCCAGCCTTCACAACAAATTGGAAGTCCGTGTTCAGGTAGCCTTCGGAAAACAGGACGTTTTCTGCGCGCTCAGTTGTGATGGTCGTGGGAGCGACAACAAAGTCATAAGTGCCTGCGGCCAGTCCGGGCAAAATGCCTGAAAACTGTGTCGCGACGATGTCCATCTCAACGCCCAACCGTTCACCAATCGTATTGGCTAGATCGACGTTAAAGCCCTCAACACCACCCGACAGTGACGGCATCGCGTGCGGCGCAAAAGTGCCATCCAGCGCTACGGTATATTTATCCTGCGCGAGGGCTGGTCCGCTCAGTGCGAGTAGGCCTATGACAAGCCCAAATGTAGTTCTGCTGTTCATTTTCTAT
>JBLHUT010000133.1:0-9496 GCA_047629975.1 Paracoccaceae bacterium | reverse complement strand
CACGGCAAAAGCACTCGGGATGACAAGCACCACCTTTAAAAACGCCCATGGCCTGACCGAAACCGGCCACCTGTCAACGGCACGCGACATGAGCAAACTGGGGCGCCGGCTGTTCTATGATTACCCGCAATATTACAACCTGTTCTCGCGTCGCTCGACCGATGCCGGCATCAAGAAGGTTTCCAACACCAACCGCCGGTTCCTGGGAGCCTACAAAGGCTCCGACGGGATCAAGACGGGGTATACCCGTGCGGCCGGTTTCAACCTTGTGGCCTCTGCCGAGCGCGGCAACGAGAGGATTATTGCAACCGTGTTCGGGGGGCGTTCTACAGCAGATCGAAATGCAAAGGTCGCGAAACTCCTTGATATGGGCTTCAAACGCGCGCCGCGGAACGTCGCGGTCAACAAACCGGTTCTGCCCACCTATACCGGCACGTCCGAAGGACGACCGGACGCAGGCAAGACGCTGCGTGTTGTCCGCGCCGTTGCAACATCCCCTGTTCCGACACCGCGCCCCGCCCCGGCCGCACCGGAACCCGTTATGGTTGCCATGCAAGAAGAGATCGAAGCCATAATCGCCAGCGCATCAATAGCAAGCGAAACATTGGCAAACGAAACACTGGCGGGTGCCTCTGTCGACCCTGAGCCGGAAATTGCAGCACAAGCAGCGCCTGCACCGGTACCGCCCGCGGCCATTCAGCAAGCGGTCGCCGAAGCCGTCGCAGCCCAGCAAGAGCAAAGCACCCCGAATGTGACCCTTGCCAGCTTGCGCCCCTCTACCGAGGCCCCCAAGCCGCGCCCAAGCCGGACATCCACACAGCAACCCCCCGTAACGCTGGCTGTAAACGCTCCTGAAAACGTCACGCCACCTGCCCCCAAGCCTGTCGTTGTGACCCGCCTTTCAACCTCTGGCGGGCGCCTTTGGGGGGTCACTGTCGGTCAGTTCTCGTCGCGCCACAAAGCAGAGCGTGTGTTGCTGACAACAGCCCTCAAGGAAATGGCAACGCTTGACGGCTCGTTACGAAAAGTCGTGCGCAAATCCACTGGCTATGACGCAAACTTTGTCGGACTAAGTCAGGATCAGGCCAATCTTGCGTGTGAGCGGCTGCTGGCGCGCGGGACCGACTGCACACCGTTCGGCCCCGGATAAGCGGGCGAATCGCACCTGTTCAGTTTGTCCCGATGCGACGGGCAAAGTCACTGACACGCTGCTTGAACCGGTTGGTCAACGGGCCTTTGGCAAGCTTTAGAGACTGCATCAGGATCCGCGCCTTGAGAGTAGCCGGTTTGAGCGTCACACACAGGCTCAACCGGGTCCGTTCCGGCGACAGCGCTGTGCACACAAGCACAAGTGTGCCCTCGATACCGGCACTGTGTGCTATCACATCATAGCCGTGCGGCGCATCGAACACAGACACCCGTGCCGTGGCCTCGTGCTGGCTGCCGCGAAAGGACGCGTTTGCGCGCCAATGCACGCCGACACCCGCAAAGGTCATGTCATCACACCGCTCCACATCGGCACCGTGGCGTTTTGCTGCACGGGCAAAGGCCTCGAAATCGGACGCTTTTGCGAAAACGGTCTCGATCGGGGCTGCGACATCTTCTTGTGCGTCGAATTGCATGGCTCAATCCAACCGATCAGCCAGCCAGTTCTCCAGCAGAAAATGGGCAATCGAGCCCTTTCGAGCCGGTTTGATCGCCGGGTTCTGTCCTGCAAAGGCGGCCGCCATGTCCTCGCGGGTGACCCACATCGCATCCTCGATTTCGACGGGATCAATTGTGATTTCGTCATCCAGCGCCTCGCCCCGGCAACCGAACATCAAAGATGCCGGAAAGGGCCATGGCTGCGAGGAAAGATACGACACGGCCCCCACGCTGATACCGGCCTCCTCGAACACCTCGCGCCGCACCGCAGCTTCAAGCGTTTCGCCCGGCTCGACAAAGCCTGCCAACAACGAGAACATCCCCTCGGGCCACCCCGGAGAGCGGCCCATCAAAACTCTGTTTCCATGCGTTATCAACATGATGACAACGGGATCCGTGCGTGGAAAATGCTTTCCCCCGCACGCGTTGCAATTGCGTTGCCATCCCGCCATCGACAGGAAAGATTTCGCACCACACCGGCTGCAAAAGGCATGCGACTGATGCCAGCCCAGCACGGCCTTGGCGGTTGCGGCCAATTCTGCCTCGCGCCGTGTAATCATGCTCATCTGGGCGCGCAATTCGGCGAATCTGGTGCCTTCGGGCGACCCGGGCCAGACCTGTTCCGACGGGTCGTGAAACTGCCCCAAACCGCTCAGATCGACATTTACCGGCTCCCAGTCAGAGACATCGGCCGCAAACCATGGCGCACCGTCCGACAGCCCCAGAAAGGTCCAGTCTTCGGCGGCATAAGACAGCATCGGATGATCCGCAGCTACGGTTGCCAAAGAGACGGCATCGCCGCCCTGAACCATCGGCTTGCCATGCCAGAGCGGCAAGATGCGCACATCCGCCGCAGACTTCATCTGCGCCAGGGCCGTCACGTCGCCCCGTTTTTCGGCGGCCCGATCAAGACCGGATGTGCCAAAGGTTACCTGCTCTGCAATTTTCATCATGCTTTCCTCGCTGGGCTGTGGTTGTCTGTTTTGCATGGACGTGTCCGGATGCAAAGTGTGGCATGACGTTTTTTGCCCCGCTCCACGACAGGTCCGAACGCCCCGCAACATCGGCCTTTGGAGAGTTTTATGACCAATCTGACACGCGCCACCCTTTCACGCCGCCGCTTTCTGGCAAGCACAACCGCCGGAGCCGCTCTGATCGCTCTGCACCCTTTCTCGGCCCATGCCGGCGTCAATCAGGCGCATCTGCGGATCATGGAAACGACCGATCTGCATGTGCATGTCTATCCCTATGATTACTATTCCGACCGCGCGGTCGACACGGTCGGGTTGGCCCGTACGGCCAGCATTATCAAAGATATCCGAGAGGAATCCACAAACTCTCTCTTGGTCGATAACGGCGATTTCCTACAGGGCAACCCGATGGGTGACTACATCGCCTACGAGCGCGGCATGCAGGAGGGCGACCTGCATCCCGTGATCAAGGCGATGAACACGTTGGGATTCGAGGCCAGCACGCTGGGCAATCACGAATTCAACTATGGCCTCGATTTTTTGATGAAGTCGGTGGCGGGTGCGGCCTTTCCGATTGTCTCGGCCAATGTCGTCAAACAGATGGGCAGCGACCCGACAAAAGACACAACGCTGCTGCCCCCTTACGTGATTATCGACAAGACCCTTACCGATGGCGCAGGCATCAGCCACCCGATCCGGATCGGATTGATCGGCTTTGTGCCGCCACAGATCATGAACTGGGATCGTCGCCACCTCGAAGGGAATGTCGAAACCCGCGATATTCTCGAGGCGGCACAGGCCTATGTTCCGGAAATGCGTGAAAAAGGCGCCGACATCATTCTGGCTCTCAGCCACTCTGGCATCGGCTCGGCACAAGCGACAGACCTGATGGAGAATGCCTCGGTTCCGCTTGCTGCGATCGACGGCATAGACGCGCTTGTGACAGGACACAGCCATCTGGTTTTTCCGGGACCGAAGTTCAAGGACATGGCCGCCGTTGACGCGGTAGCAGGCACCGTTCACGGCAAGCCCGCAACAATGGGCGGGTTCTGGGGCTCGCATCTGGGGCTGATTGACCTGCTGCTCGAACGCTCGGGCAACGAGTGGAAGGTGACGGGGTTCGAAACAGAGGCCCGCCCGATCTCAAAGCGCAACGACGACCGCTCCATCACCGCGCTGGTCGACAGCCAACAGCCCGTCCTTGACGCGGCAGCACAAGAACATGCCGAAACTCTCGCCTATGTGCGCAGGGCCGTGGGCAAGACCGACGCCCCCCTGCACAGTTATTTTGCACTGGTGGCCGATGACCCTTCGGTCCAGATCGTTTCCATCGCGCAAAGCTGGTACATCGAACAGATGCTCCAAGGCAGCGCCTATGCCGGCTTGCCGATTCTATCGGCGGCTGCACCGTTCAAGGCCGGCGGACGGGGCGGAGCAGAGTATTATACCGACGTGCCGGCAGGGGATATCGCGATCAAGAATGTCGCCGACCTGTATCTTTACCCGAATACCGCGCGGGCTGTTCTGGTGACCGGTGCACAGGTCAAGGATTGGCTGGAGCGTTCGGCCGGGATGTTCAATCAGGTCACCCCGGGACAGGCGGACCAGCCGCTTTTGAACTCCGCGTTCCCATCCTACAACTTCGATGTCATCTGTCGCAACCCTCCAAATTCGGCCCCAAAGGAGAGCTGCTGAACCCGGACGCAAGTCGCATCACCCTGTTGTCGTATAACGGGGCGCCAATCGACCCGGTGCAAAAGTTCATCATAGCGACAAACAATTACCGCGCATCAGGGGGCGGTGCGTTTCCCGGGGCGGACGGTACAACCATCGTGTTCGAAGGCCCCGACACGAATCGCGATGTAATCGTGCGATACATCGTCGAAAAGGGCACGATCACCCCGTCGGCGGATGCCAATTGGAGCTTTGCCCCGCTTGCCGGAACGTCAGTCGTTTTTGAAACCGGCCCGCGCGCGCAAGCGTATGTAGACGACGTTAAGGGCGTGACAATCGAACCTGTCGGACAGGCCGCAGAGGGGTTCTTTACCTACCGGCTCTCGCTGTAGCAAAACCACCCATGCGTACTTGGCCGGATCAATGCCGGACGATTGATCCGGCCAACGTTACGCAGATTGGACGACTACGTCAGATTCGCAGATGTCTAATTCTTTGACTCTTCGGTGAAAAAATAGACAACTGCTTAAGAAATCCTGTCGATACTTCCGAGAATCCTGCAATAGGCCTGCATCAGGTTCTTGACCTGCGCAAAAGTCGGGCAAACGAACATAAAAAGGAGTATTATCCGTGTTCAACCGCAACTTCACCGCGCTTGCGCTTGCCGCCACCTTGGCGGTTCCAATGACTGCCGGGGTCGCGCAGGCCCAGACAAAATTGTCCTTTGCGCTGGATTGGAAATTCGAAGGGCCCGCCGCACCCTTTTTTATCGCAACAGACAATGGCCATTACGCGGCCGCCGGACTTGAGGTAGAGGTCTCTGCGGGTCAGGGTTCTCTTGATGCGATCCCGAAAGTGGCGACCGGCGCATTTCCGATCGGCATCGCCGACATCAACTCCTTGATCAAATTTCTGGACCAGAACCCCGGCGCCCCTGTCACGGCTGTTATGATGATTTATGACAAGCCGCCTTTTGCAATTGTCGGGCGCAAATCCTTGGGGATTTCGGTTCCCTCCGACCTTGAGGGCAAAATTCTTGGTGCGCCGCCCCCTGACGGTGCGTGGGCACAGTTCCCTGCTTTTGCAAAGGCAGCAGGCATCGATGCAACCAAAGTGATCGTCGAGCCTGTTGGCTTTCCCACACGTGAACCCATGCTTGCAGAAGGCGAGGTTGACGCGGTTACCGGTTTTTCCTTCTCGTCCTACCTTAACCTGACGCGACTGGGCGTGCCCGAAGACGACATCTCGACGATCCTGATGGCGGATTACGGTCTGGCCCTTTATGGCAACGCGATTATCGTCAATACCGAATTCGCTGCTGCAAATCCCGAGATCGTAAAAGGCTTCCTCGGCGCTGTCGCCAAAGGCTGGATCGATGCCATTGCCGACCCCGAAATGGGGGCAAAGGCCGTAGCAGCCCGCAACCCTGCTTCTGACGTGGCGCTTGAAGCACGGCGACTGGAGCTGGCAATCAATGCAAATGTGATCACCGACTATACCCTTGCAAACGGCATGGGCGGGATCGACGATGCGCGGATGGCCAAGGCTCTCGAGCAGATTGCAGAAACCTATGAGTTTCAAAATGCACCGGATGCGGCGATGTATTTCGACAAAAGCTTCCTGCCCGACGGGAATTTCAAACTGAACTAACCGCCGCCGCCACGGCTTTGCGGATGCCGTCCATATCATCGCCTCCGGCTGAATTCTTTGGCCGGAGGCGCTCCTTTTTTGCAAGGCCAGGCAAAATGAATGCTCCAGCCCTTATTGATATCCGCAATGTTTCGCACACTTTCACCACGGACAGCGGCCCGCTTCCTGTATTGAGCGGCCTTGATATTTCTGTGCCCGAGGGCGGATTTTGTGCCGTTGTCGGCCCGTCAGGCTGTGGCAAATCCACGTTGACGCGCCTGATTGCGGGCCTGATGAAGCCCGACGAAGGCGAGGTCTGGCTTCACGGCGAACAGGTCAAAAGCCCGCGCTCGACGGTTGGTATGGCCTTCCAGAACCCCGTTTTGCTTGAGTGGCGCTCGATCCTGAAGAACGTGATCCTACCCTTGGAAATCGTGCCGAACACATTGACCACGCGTGAGAAAGAAGAGCGCGCGCGTTATCTTTTGGCGCTGGTCGGGCTACAAGGGTTCGAAGACAAACGCCCCTCGGAATTGTCTGGCGGCATGCGCCAACGGGCTTCTTTGTGTCGCGCCCTTGTCCACAAACCCGATGTTTTGATCCTGGACGAGCCTTTCGGCGCATTGGATGCGTTTACCCGCGAGGATCTGTGGCAAACGATGCACAAGGTGAAGGAGCGCGAGCCGTTTACCGGATTGCTTATCACCCACGACTTGCGGGAATCGGTTTTTCTTGCAGATCAGGTCGTTGTGATGTCGGGGCGCCCGGCCCGTGCCCAATATGTCATGGATATCCCCGACACCGGGCCACGCGTGCTTGACGATCTTTACACCCCCAAAACCGCAGAGCGCCTTGCGATATTGCGCGATCAAATTCAGATCGCTCAGGGACGCACCTCTCAGAAACGCGGAGCCGCCCTATGACCTTTGCCAAACTTTTTGCGCCCGGCGGAATATTACAGAAAATACTTGTACCGACAGCGGCAGTCGTCGTGTTCTTGCTGCTTTGGGAGCTTTTAGTGTGGGCCAACGGCTGGCCAAACTATAAAATGGCCTCTCCATCCGATCTGGGTCCGGCCTTTTCACGCTATTCCGATCTATTTATTGTCTACGGCTGGCAAACTCTTTGGCGCACTGTGGCGGGTCTGCTGCTTGCGATCGTGTTCGGAACGCTGTTGGGCATGCTGATGGGATTTTCACGTCTGATGCGAGACGCGCTGTATCCGCTTTTGGTCGGGTTCAACGCCATCCCGAAAGCCACCGTAGTGCCGATAATCGCGCTCATGTTCGTGGGTGCCCACGACTTCAATACCGTCCTGATGGCCTTTATGATTTCGTTTTTCCCGATTGCGGTATCGGTATCCATCGGCCTGTCAACTCTTGAACCCGAATACCGCGACATCCTTTTGTCGCTTGGCGCGTCAAAGTTGACGATCTTTCTGAAAATTGCCCTGCCAAAAACGCTCCCCGAGTTTTTCGGTGCGCTCAAGGTGTCTGTCACACTGGCGTTTATCGGTACGAACCTGATGGAGATCGTCTCTCCTCACGGGCGTGGATTGGGAGCATTGTTCGATAGCGGCAAGACGAACTCGGACTACCCGCTGATGTTTGCAGTCCTGATCGCCTTGGCTGTGCTTGGCATCGTGCTGTATTACATCGTTGTCGCGCTGGAAAAAATCTTCGCCGGCTGGGCCGAACGAAACCCCGGATAGGCGGCGCGACGTGTCTGACCGTGCGGGCTAAAGGCACTTGCGTTCCCATGACGCGGCGACCGCACCGCGCTTGCGCGGTGCCACCGCCCAAAGGCTTTTGATGGCACCGCCATCAGTGGCCGAGGGCACACATCGCCCCTTGCACGCTTGGCAAACCGTCTTTATATGCATTCTAGAGAGGTTGGCGCGGGCGAGCACCTCGCCAACCCGGTCAGGTCCGGAAGGAAGCAGCCGTAACGAGCCCCGCTTGGGTCGTTGTCCAGCCTCTCACCTTTTCCAGTTCTCCTTTTATCGAAGTGATACTGCCCTAACGGGCATAAGTTGCTTTGCATTGCTCGATCGCAGATCCTGACAATTGCACCAGCATCTCACGACGCACTTCCAGTTGTTTCAACTTGCGCCGCTCTTCGTCCAGATCGACAGAGACCGCCTTGTCGCGATACTGCGTTACCTGCTTCCAGCAGAAGTAGCGGGAGATTATCTCCCCATCCACATCTTTCTCAACTTCACAAAGCTGGTATTCTGACGTCCGGAATTCTTCACGTTCAATTTTATAACCGCGCGCCAGAACGTTGCGCGCCTCAAAGATCAAACTGTCAACGATCCGGATTTCTCGTGTCTCGCGCGACACGCAACGCTCCAGCGGCGTACCGCAAGCAGCCAAAAGGGCAATCACAAGAAATGGCGCGTATTTTATCATGTCACAACTCTAGCCAGAACATATCACAATGCCAAATAATTCTTGTGTGCTTGGCTTGGTTAAATCGAGCATGCTAAAGAGAGACCGGACTTTAAGGACATCTGCCATGACTGACACTTTTGACGACCAGAAAACACGCGCCGCCGCGTGGTTTCGCGATTTGCGCGATCAGATCGTTTCCGCCTTCGAAGCCCTCGAGGATACGCAAACCGAGGGGCCTTTTGCGCATCTTCCCGCCGGACGGTTCGATGTCTCCGAAACCCGCAGATCCTCTGACGACGGATCGGATGCAGGCGGCGGATTGATGAGTGTCATGCGCGGAGGGCGCGTGTTCGAAAAAGTAGGGGTCAATGTCTCGACTGTTTTCGGCACGTTGGCACCGCGCGCGCAGGCCGCAATGGCAGCACGGCGCGACCTGCCCGGCATCGCAGAGGATCCGCGGTTCTGGGCTGCGGGGATTTCGCTGGTGGCACATATGCAAAACCCGCACACCCCGTCGATCCATATGAACACCCGCATGTTCTGGACCCCGCAAGCGTGGTGGTTTGGCGGCGGTTCCGACCTGAACCCCTGCATCGAGGTGGCCGAAGACACAGCGGCCTTCCACCAGGTCCTCAAAAACCATTGTGACCCCCACAACCCCGAATATTATGACAAGTTCAAAGCATGGGCCGACGAATATTTCTATGTTCCACACCGCAACCGTGCTCGCGGCGTTGGCGGCATCTTTTATGATGACCTGAACACCGGCGATTGGGAGGCCGACTTTGCCTTTACCCGGAACGTTGGGCGCGCATTCCTTCCCGCGTATCTGCCCATCACCGAAAAGCACCGCAACGCCCCCTGGACAGAAGCCGACAAAGAGGCCCAACTGGTTCACCGCGGGCTCTATGCCGAGTATAATCTGGTTTATGACCGCGGTACCAAATTCGGACTAGAGACAGGCCATGATGCAAATGCCGTACTGATGAGCCTGCCGCCACTTGCCAAATGGATCTGAATACGGGCTGATCCCAATGCAATCAGGAGGGGGTATTTCCCTCCTGCTCTAGTGTTTGAATACCGCGTTGTCCGCGCCATTTGGTGCCACGCGACAGGCCGCCCGAACCCGCAACAAGTGGCGGGCGGCATTTTTCGATCAAGCGGTAACTGTGGCGCGCACTGTCT
>JBLHUT010000132.1:0-9615 GCA_047629975.1 Paracoccaceae bacterium | reverse complement strand
GTTGTCAAAGCATGGCTTCAAAGTCTCCCCTCTCGTGCATGGCAACATGCACTGCCGGGCAGTGGATGAGCGGAAAAGGCAATTGTTACGACAATTCCATGGTGGAAACATTCTTCAGATCGCTCAAAGCAGAGCTGATCTGGCGCAACCGCTGGGAAACCAGACGCCAAGCTGAAGGAGCCATCTTCCAGTATATTAACGGGTTCTACAATCCGCGGCGACGGCACTCGTCGTTAGGCGGCAAAAGCCCCTTGGCGTTCGAACGAAAGGCAGCCTAGATGAGTTGAGAGACCGGAACGTAAGCGTGACAAGACCAGTTCTGCGTTACGGACTTTTCGGTTAGATCAACGTGCTTGATGCGCAGTGAGACGAGAGCTGCAACGCGAATGCCCGTCAGACACAAGAGCGCAAAAATCGCCTTGTCTCGCATCTCGCGAGGGGTGCTTTTTGGCATGAGCACCAACGCGCGTTTGGCCTGTTTCACGCTAGGAGCCGGGCGCGTCGGCGCAGCGCGGGCTTCGGCTTCATCACGGCGAGAAAGGCTGAAGTACTCTGCATCCGCCAGTTTTATCCGACTACGGAAACCGTCTTGCCGGGAAAGCCGGAGGATGAAATCGCGTAAATCGGCCCCGGCGACTGCATCTCGCGCGGGATGCAGATGGGGGGGTGGACAGCGTGGCGGGGCTGATCGTGGCGAATTGGATGGAGGGGAAGGTCTGATCCGGGCCAACAATTCGAGATACTTGGAAAATCGCATTGTGCGCTAAGAAACCACATGCGAGGCTGGTTCGGTATTGAAGCAAGAGTGCTCGTCGACCGGCGCTCAATAACGAATGGACGCCAGATATGAATTCGGAATTCCAGAACTGGATCGACGCAAACCTTCAAAGTCAGAGGGGCAAGACGATCCTTGTGACCGGCGGTAATTCCGGCATCGGCTATCATGCGGCACTGGCCTTGGCAGCGGTTGGCGCTGACGTGATCATCGCGGGACGCAACGCCGGGAAGATCGACCGCGCCGTCCACGACATCAGGGCACAGGGGATTGAAGGCAGTATCGAGTCCGGGATCGTTGATCTGGCAAACCTGCAATCGGTGAAGGGCTTTGCCAACGCGTTCCGCGACACCCATTCCCATCTGGATGTGTTGATCAACAATGCGGGTGTGATGATGCCGCCCGCTGGAACAACCGATGATGGGCTCGAGAGCCAGTTCGGCATCAACTTCGTCGGGCATTTCGCCTTGACCGGCAGGCTTTATGACATTCTGAAAGCAACCTCCGGATCGCGTGTCGTCACCCTCAGCAGCATTGCACATCGCGGCGCCCGGATCGATTTCGACAATCTGAAGCTTGAAAAGCCTTATGACCCGCGCCGGGAATATTACCAGAGCAAGTTGGCCGATATCATGTTTACGCTGGAGTTGGCGCGTCGTGTGAAGACAAAGGGCGACGACGTTCTGTCGGTGGCCTGTCATCCGGGGTTTACGAAGACAGAGTTGCAGCGACACGTAGACCCGGAGCTTCTGGCGGGTCTGACCTTTATGGACACATGGCAGGGATCGTTGCCGACGCTCGTTGCGGCGACCGGCGGTGCGACGCCGGGCGATTATTTCGGCCCCGACGGCCCCAAGGAATTCGGCGGGTTTCCGGCGCTTGGTTTGATTGACGATGCCGCGCTGGATACTGCGGTGGCGCAGAGGTTGTGGGCGGTCGGCGAGGACCTGACCGGCGTTGTTTTCCCTTAGGTGTGGGCGATGAACGAGGACCGGCATTTCATTTGAATGCTAGCATCTGTCGCGTCGCGCAGTGCTTGAAACGGGCATGGCGATGGGGACCGGTTTTGTGCCTGCGCCTGCGCCTGTAACGGGCATCGCGACGGCGGCCGTGAGCGAAACGTCTGGCGGAGGGACACGCATGCATGCATTGATTTCCGTCTTGGGTAGCATTGGAAAGCCCGTTTGCTCGGTTGCCGCGAGCAGACCGGCGGCGCGGGTCCGGCTACCAGCAGACAGGGGGTTTCATTCGGGTTGGTTACCTGCCGTCCTGTCAGCCTTTGAACGATGCTCGAACTGATGGGCATTGTCTGAAACACGTTCGAGCAAAGTATAAAGCGATTGGATTTCCGCCTTTGTCATGCCTTGCGAAAGGATGTCGTTCACCTTTTCAAAAAAGCCTTGAAGGGGGCGCAGGGCCTCTCCTTTGGGTTCCAGAAATACTTTGCTGGAGCGTCGATCAAGCGTATCCTGCCGTCTGCCGACAAGCCCCTTTTCGAACATGCGATCAAGAATTCGGGATGTGGCAGGCCCGGCATTGCCAGTATAGTCTGCCACCTCCGAGACCGATAATTCTTTGTTTTGCCACAATGCGCTCAGCACTACCCATTGCTGAAGCGTAAGGCCATGTTCTGAAAGCAGGCTGTTACAAAGCGCATTTGTCGCTGCGGATGCAAAGTTCACATAGCGCCCGAGCGACTCGGGGCGTTGGGGGGGGCTGTTGTTTGTCATAAAATTGATTTACATGTAACCTAATATTGTGTAATCCAAATTGACACGGCTTTGATTTTGTTACAACCAAGGAACTTACGATGGCCAAGAAAATTCTGATGATCGGGTGGCATCCGTCCGCCGTCGACTATGCGAAGTATCCCGGGCTAACCCCTGAAAAGCTTGAGGCAAGCCTTCGGACGGATGAGGTCGGTCTCAAGCAGTTGGGCTACGACGCGATGCTTGCATACATTCATGGCGCAGACACTGCGGCTTCCGATTTGGAAGCGATCCTTGGCAAACACAGCTTCGACGTCGTGATGATCGGTGCTGGTGTTCGCAAGGACGATGATCATTTTCTTGTTTTCGAACAGCTTGTAAATACCGTCCACGAACATGCTGCAAATGCGCGGATTGCGTTCAATACGGGTCCGACCGACTCCGCAGCAGCGATTCAGCGGTGGGCAAGACCCGAGTAAATCCGGGTCTGCATGGATATTGGAAGCAGGTACATTGATTGGGTCTGTGCCC
Source organism: Paracoccaceae bacterium (assembly GCA_047629975.1). Taxonomy (GTDB): domain Bacteria; phylum Pseudomonadota; class Alphaproteobacteria; order Rhodobacterales; family Rhodobacteraceae; genus JBLHUT01. Next base: position 6,600 of record JBLHUT010000132.1, on the reverse strand, counting down.
TTCGTTTTGATCCTGTTTTGAAATGGCGAGTGGATCACGTGTAGCGCTGTAATATCTGAAAGCTCTCAGCCGTTGCCCGCCCTCGCCCTGCGCCGCGAAATGCAACCTGACTGCGTCCCGGCCGAGGGCCTGCCGATCTGCGCGACGGCGATCCGGGCGAACCCGAAGTGACGCACTCGCCGCGCAGCGACCACTCCCAACAGCGCGCTGAAACCGAGGCAGATCGTGCAGGGCAACGACCGTGAAACTGCCTTTGATACAGTGACCGCCAGTATGGGCGCAGCAATTGCCGCTGACCGCACGGTTGTTGGCCTTTGCGACTGGGTTGAAGCCGGTGCGCTACGTCCGGTCGATCTGCCCATCGAGTGCGCGACTCGCCTGAAGGCTGCCGTGATCCGCTGTGCAGCATTTGTCCACGGCCGAACCACTGGCCTGATCCACTGGCGTGATCCCGACAATCCGAGGAGCACACGATGGCGCGCCCCCGTGCGCGGTTTCACAAAGATGCTCTTCGCCGGCACATCGCTGGGGGCGGAGCAACGGTTGCTGAACCCGGAGCCTTTGGGCTAAGGTCGCAAAATTCGCTGGCCCCAATCAAGGTGCCTCGTCCCGCCGGGAGGACGAAGCACCCGAATGTAAAGGCTGCTCACCTACTTTGCAAACGATCAAACCGCTTGGCTCGGCGGAACGTTTCGCATTGGTCTGACAGCATCGATCAGGCAGAATTGGGATGCTTTCGGTCCAGGATGAATACGCCGGCTCACAAGCCGGTTTTTACCAAATAGCGGAGCTGTGGACCGTGCTTCGACAGAATGCAGGGTTATCTCATGCGTTGTTCCGTTTCGGCGTCAAACAGCATCGCACGGTCCAGCGGTATCTTCACACCAACGCGCGCGCCCTCCTTCGAGCGGTCGTCGCCGCGTTCTTCGACGATGATTTTTGTGCCTGTGTCCGACAGCAGATGAACAAAGGACACACCGCCCAGTGCTTCGGTCATGTCCACGGTAAACGTGTCGCCGCTTGCGTCGATCTCAACATGTTCAGGGCGGATGCCAAGGGTGACGGCCCTGCCTTTTTCGGGCAGCGCCACGGGTAGGGCATGTGTCCCTTCAAGGCCTGCAAGCATCACGGCCTCTCCGGTTGAAACGCCATCAAGAAAGTTCATCGCGGGTGAGCCGATGAAGCCGGCCACAAATCTATTGTCGGGGTTACGGTAAAGGTCGAGCGGCGCCCCGACTTGTTCGATACTGCCTTTTCTGAGTACAACAATTTTATCGGCGAGGGTCATGGCTTCGACCTGATCGTGGGTCACATAGACCATAGTCGCGCCGATTTCCTTATGAAGTCGTGCAATCTCGACCCGCATCTCGACCCGCAGCTCGGCGTCGAGGTTGGACAGTGGCTCGTCAAACAGAAACACCTCGGGTCCGCGCACAATCGCCCGCCCGATCGAGACACGCTGTCGCTGGCCACCCGACAAGGCGGCAGGTTTCCGGTCAAGGTATTCCTCGAGTTTCAGAATGCGTGTCGCTTCGGCTACTTTTTTGACGATTTCGGCTTTGGGATGGCCGTTCATCTTTAGGCCGAAACCCATATTGTCGCGCACGGTCATGTGAGGATAAAGCGCGTAGGTCTGGAACACCATCGCCACGCCGCGCTCTGCCGGATCCATACGGGTTACATCCCTGTCCCCGATGCTCATGCTCCCTTGGGTTGTCTCTTCTAGCCCTGCAATCATGCGGAGTAATGTGGATTTGCCACAGCCCGACGGCCCGACAAAAACACAAAACTCTCCGTTTTCGATTTCAAGGTCGATCCCGTGGATGACCTGAACTTCGCCGTAGCGTTTGACGACATCTTTCATGACGACACCGGCCATAGGGGATTTCCTTTTATGAGGGGGCGGAGGGGGATTGCCAGGATTGGGCCTTGGCGCCGATCAGTGCGGCACACTCAAGCAGGGCGGGGCGAAAGGCGTTGAGCCCTTCCAGGGTATGACGGTTCGTAGCCGTCGCAATCGAAACCGCGCCCACAACGCGACCCGCTTGCGTCAGGATAGGTGCGGCAATGCTGATGATGCCTGCCTCATGTTCCTCGCGGTCGAATGCGATGCCTTCAACGCGGATTTGATCAAGCTCAAGGACAAGCGTCTGTGCGCTGGTATGGGTCGCATCGGTATATTTGAGGAACGCCTGCTGGCGCAGCGCCTGCGCGCGAGCGTCGTCTGACAGATAAGCGAGGATAGCCTTGCCCACGCCGGTGCAATAAGCGGGCGCAACCTGACCGGTGCGCGCGAGTGTCGCAAAGCGGTTGCTGGCCTGACGTTTGTCGACAAAGACAACTTGACCGTTGTCGATCTGGGCAAGGTGGATCGCCTCGCGCAGGCTGGCTGCGAGGGCACTGATATGGGGGGCTGCAATCGGGGCAAGCGAGGCCTGCGACCATGCAGAATGGGCAAGGCTCACCAACCGTATTCCGGGGGCGTAGGTTTGCTGTTCTTTATCATAGCTTAGCATGCGTTGGTTGGTCAGGGTTTGTAGCAAGCGGTACAATGTCGGTTTCGGAAAATCCGATGTCTCGAGAAGTTCGCGCATCCTGACCGGCCGCCCCATTGCGGTCACCTGATCCAGTACACTCAGTGCTTTTGCGACGGTGCCATCGCTGGTCGCAACATTCATATCACTCTCCGCCATCCCTCGGTCTGTGTGTTGTCTGCCACGGGGCCCGCGTACGATCTTGTAGGCGTGCCGCGCACCAAGTTGTTGACAAGGCTAACGAGGTTGTTCTTATATATCAATATGCAAAACTAAGTCTCAATTAATGAGACAAGTTTGAATTGCGGAAGCATCACGGAGGATACCATGCATTCCATTATAAAGACGTCCCTTGCGGCGGTTGTCGCTGCGAGTTTTACGACATCGTTTGCTTTTGCAGCCGGGCATCAACTGTCAGGTGATCTGAAGATCACGTCGGACATGTCAAATCCCGCGCCGCGTGCAGTGATGGAGGGTCTTGTCGAAGGGTTCAACGAACTGCACCCTGAAATGAAAATCGAGTTGACGATTATTGACCGCGAAGCGTGGAAAACCCAGATCCGCAACGCTTTGGGTGCGAACCCGCCGGATGTGATCAACTGGTATGCGGCCAACCGTATGGGGCCTTATGTGTCTGCGGGTTTGTTTGAGGATATCTCTGACATGTATGCCAATGGCGACCTGCCGGGGCTTGAGTCTGTCAAAGGTGCCATGACGATCGACGGCAAGCAGTACGGTGTTCCGTATACCTATTACCAGTGGGGCATGTACTACCGCGAGGACATCTTCAAAGAGCTGGGCCTGAGCGAGCCTGCGACTTTTGAGCAAGAGCTGGCCAACTGCGAAAAGATCGTTGCATCGGGCCGCGCCTGTTATGCTATCGGAACCAAGTTTCTTTGGACAGCCGGCGGCTGGTTCGACTATCTTAACATGCGCACCAACGGTTTTGATTTCCACATGCAACTCGCCCGTGGCGAGGTCGAATGGACCGATCCGCGCGTCCGCGAGACGTTCGCAAACTGGCGCAAGCTGATCGACATGGGCGGCTATGTGGCTGATCATCAGTCGTATTCATGGCAAGAAGCGTTGAACTTTATGATCGACGGCGAAGCGGCCTCGTATCTTATTGGAAACTTTGCTGTGGCTGCCATGCGCGAAGGCGGGCTGACCGATGAGCAGATCGATTTCTACCAGTTCCCTAAAATTGCGGATGTGCCGCAGGGTGAGGACGCGCCAACCGACACGTTCCACATCCCGTCAGGTGCCGCAAACAAGGATAACGCTCGTGCGTTCCTGCAGTATGTGACCTCTGCTGATGTACAAACCAAGATCAACGCAGGCGATGCCTTGGGCCAGCTTCCTGTCAACTCTGCCTCATCTGTTGATGCGGACGAGTTCCTCGAGCAGGGTTTCGAGATGCTGAGCAATAATGCCAAGGGCGGCGTTGCGCAGTTCTTTGATCGCGACTTTAGCGCAGAGATGGCAAGTGTCGGCATGGAAGGTCTTCAGGAGTTCATGGTTTTGCCTGACAACCTTGAGGACATCCTCGAACGCCTCGAAGAAGCGCGCTTGCGCATCTACAAGTAGACCATATTCTCGCGTCCTCCCGCCAGTGCGGGGGGACGTATCCCAGCCCTTCAATCCATCCGCAAATCCGGTGACCGGGATTTTCGCATGTGTTGATTACCGGAGGCCACGGCATGTCATCAAGCACCGCACGCACCACGCCCGCCCGTCGCAGTTGGTACAAGCGCAACGAGATTGCACTGACGCCGTGGCTGTTCCTGCTGCCTGCGATGCTTTTTTTCGCGGTCTATGTCATCATACCGATCGGCCAGAGTGTCGCGATCAGTTTTCACGAATGGGACGGTCTGGGTGAAAAGACCTATGTCGGAACGGCGCATTACGAGCGTCTTCTGGGCATCGGTGATCAGAAAATGGATCGCAAATTCGAGACCTCCTTCTGGAACAACCTCAAATGGCTGTTGCTCTATATGCTGGCGGTGCCTGCGGGCCTGTTCATCGCGCTGTTTCTAAACCAGACGGTGCGCGGTATCCGCCTGTACAAATCGCTGTTCTTCTTTCCCTTCGTGATTTCCCAAGTTGTCGTTGGTCTGGTCTTTTCGTGGTTCTATTTGCCGCGCGAAGGGCTTTTGAATGCGATCCTTGCGGTGTTCGGATCGGGGCCTGTGAATATTCTGGGGGATCCGACAACAGCGACCTATGGCATCATTGCTGCGGGTCTTTGGCCCCAGACGGCCTATTGCATGATCTTGTATCTCACCGGGCTTAACGCGGTTGATCCCGAACAGATCGAGGCGGCGCGTCTGGACGGTGCAAAGGGGCGTAAGATGCTGTGGTACATTATCTTGCCCCAACTCAAGCCGGCGACTTTCATTGCCTTTGTGGTGACCATCATCGGGGCGCTACGCTCGTTTGACCTGATCAGCGTGATGACCAATGGCGGGCCGTTCGGCTCGACCCGCGTGCTGTCTTTCTATATGTTCGAGGAATCGCTGTCGGAGTTCGGGTTCCGCATGGGGTACGGCTCTGCCATCGCGGTGATCCTGTTCTTGATCATGCTCGGGTTCATCGCCTATTTTCTCTATTCCATGTGGCGTGACGAGCGGAGGGCGAACTGATGTTTCCGACACCTATCGCAAAACGCTCGCGCGGCTGGCAGCTTACCTATCAGGCGCTATTGCCTTTCGCGCTCATCGTGTGGCTGTTGCCGCTGATCGCGGTTGCGATGTTTTCAATCAAACCTGCGGCTGATTTTGCGAACGGCAATTACTGGGGCTGGCCATCCAGCTTTGAAGGCTTTGCCAACTATGGCAAAGTATTCTTCGAGAGCAATATGCCGCGCTATCTGCTGAACTCGGTCTTTATCACTGTGCCTACGGTTCTGGGGGCGATTGCCCTGTCCAGCATGGCGGGATTTGCCTTGGGCATTTACCGGTTCAAGGGCAATCTGCTGATCTTTTTCATGTTCATCGCCGGTAACTTTGTTCCGTTCCAGATTTTGATGGTGCCCGTGCGTGACCTCACAATCACTTTGGGCATGTACGACAGCATTCAGGGTCTGGTGCTGTTTCACATCGCCTTTCAAACGGGGTTCTGCACGCTTTTCATGCGCAACTTTATTCGCGCGCTGCCCTTTCCGCTGATCGAGGCGGCACGGGTTGAGGGCGTGGCCGAATGGCGGATATTTTTCTTTGTCGTGCTGCCCTTGATGAAGCCTGCGCTTGCCGCACTTGCTGTGTTGGTTTTTACCTTCATCTGGAACGATTATTTCTGGGCCGTGGTGTTGACCCAAGGCCCCAGTGCGCAACCCGTCACCGCCGGGATCACCGAGTTCAACTCACAGTTCCGCGCTGCCTATCATCTGATGAGTGCAGGTTCGATTGTTGCGGCCTTGCCGCCTGTAGCGATGTTCTTTCTGATGCAAAAGCACTTCATTGCCGGCCTCACGCTCGGCGCTGTAAAGTAGACAAAATGACAAAAACCTACCGCCTAGACGACGGTCGTCAGACGCTTGTTCTGGCCTCTACAAACGACAGGTTGCCGCGGGTCGTTTATTGGGGCGGCAGCCTGCCGTCGGGTGAGGATCTTGATGCGTTGTGTGCTGCTCATGAGATCGACGTCACGGGTGGGATGCTCGACGAGAATCCTGATGTGTCGCTTTGTCCCGAGGCTGCCCGCAGTTTCCCGGGGCAGGCGGGTCTGACCTTGAGCAGCAGTACCGGCACACCGGTGCTGCCTGAATTTCGCTTGGCTAAGGTCGAAGAAGACGCCGCCGCATTGAGGTTTGTCAGTGTGGATGCCGATCACGGTCTCACGCTCACGTTCGAATTCGCGGTCGATGCGCGGACACACATCATTACCTGCCAAACCACGCTGGATGCCGCACAGGCGGTGCAGCTGCATTGGTTGGCCGCACCCGTGATCCCCGCGCCGCAGCAGTCCGAGATAATGATTGATGTCTCGGGGCGTTGGTGTGGTGAATTCCAGATGAACCAGACGCCGTGGTCCGCCGGCATTCGCACCCGTGAGAACCGCACTGGAC
>JBLHUT010000131.1:0-9716 GCA_047629975.1 Paracoccaceae bacterium | reverse complement strand
CACATACGCCAACCCCATCAGGAAAGAGCCGGCAACATTCACCATCATCGTGCCATAAGGAAAAGGTACCGACACCAACGTAAGATATCGCATCACCGCGCCAAGCGCGCCGCCAAAGGCCACAAACAGGATCATCATGCGCCTCTAGTGTTGTGCAACACCGGCCTTGTCAACCGCTGTGCCGTTTCGTCCGCAGCTTGGCAAAGTACGCCGTACGCTTTTTCAATTCCCGCTCAAAGCCCCGATCAACCGGCACATAGAAATTAGGCCGCGTCATGGACGACGGAAAATAGTCCTGTCCCGAAAATCCATCCTCGGCATCGTGATCGTATGCATAGCCTTCACCGTAGCCTTGCTCGGCCATCAATCCGGTCGGCGCGTTCAGGATATGCTTGGGTGGTGGCTCTGATCCGGTTTTCGCAGCAGCCTTCATTGCTGCCTTAAAGGCAACATAACCCGCGTTCGATTTCGGGGCCAGCGCAAGATACGTCACCGCCTGTGCCAGCGCCAACTCACCCTCGGGCGATCCAAGCCGTTCATAGGTCTCCCATGCCTGTAGGCACACCGCCTGCGCTTGCGGATCAGCCAACCCGATGTCCTCGACCGCCATGCGGGTAATGCGCCGCGCCAGAAACCGCGGGTCTTCGCCACCGGTCAACATGCGCGCAAACCAGTAAAGCGCCGCATCAGGGTCCGACCCGCGCACCGATTTATGCAGCGCAGAAATAAGGTTATAATGTTGATCACCCGATTTGTCGTATTGGGCCGCCCGCCGCGTCAGCCGCTTTGACAGATCGGCGCGGTCCATCAGAGCTGCCCCACGCCAGCCTTGCACCTGCTCGATCAGGTTCAAAAAGGCGCGCCCGTCGCCGTCGGCCATCTCGATCATCGCCGCCATCGCATCTTTGGTCAAAGGCAGCGCCGCACCCAGTTCCACCTCGGCTCTTGCAGTCAAAAGGGCCAGCGCTTCGGGGTCCAGCCGCTCCAGCACCAACACTTGGGCACGGCTCAAAACAGCCGCATTCAATTCGAACGAAGGGTTCTCGGTGGTGGCTCCGACCAACAGGATCGTGCCGTCTTCCATGTGCGGCAAAAACCCGTCCTGCTGCGCCTTGTTGAAACGATGGATCTCGTCAACGAACAAAAGCGTACCGCGCCCGTTGCCACGCCGTATCCGCGCGGCCTCGAACACCTTGCGCAGATCGGGCATGCCGGTGAAAATTGCGCTGATCTGCACAAAATGCAGGTCGGTTTCATCGGCCAATAACCGCGCAATCGTCGTTTTACCAACCCCCGGTGGCCCCCAAAGGATCAAAGATGACAACCCGTTTCCGCCAAGCATCGCACCAAGCGGCCCGTCGGGACCAAGCAGATGCTGCTGGCCAATCACCTCATCAAGCGTTTTGGGTCGAAGCCGGTCTGCCAAAGGGCGCGGCACGCCGGTGGATGAGGGCGCAGGATCGGGGGCAGTTCCGGTGGCAAACAAGTCTGTCATCCGCTCACACTACCCGCTCGGTGACCACAAGGGAACGGGCTCAAAGGGGGGCCGCCCCTCTGATCGGGGTCGGATGTGCAGCCCCGTCACCGCTTGGTTCATTCGAGGCATCGGCCTCCAGTTCTTCGAAATCAAAGGCATCCAGACGGGCCGCGCGTTTTCCGGCCCGCTCGGCCGCTGTGCCGATACCGTCAAGATCGGCGCGGGCCTGCGCAAAATGAACATCCAGCTTGCCGACGCGCTCCACCACCATCTCCACATCCCGGTGGAGCAATCGCAAGGTCTTGCGGATGGCGCCCGCTTGCTCGCGCATCCGCGCGTCCTTCAGGATCGCACGCATCGTGTTCAACGTCGCCATGCAGGTCGTCGGCGACACGATCCAGACCCGTGCGTCGAACCCTTCGCGCACCACATCGGGGAAATTGCCGTGCAATTCGGCATAAACCGCCTCTGAGGGCAAAAACATCAATGCTCCGTCAGCGGTTTCTCCCTCGATGATATAGCGCTCCGCAATGTCCTTGATGTGCTTGCGCACCGCCGTGCGCATGGCCCGTGTCGCGTCTGCCACAGCGCGCTCGTCTTTTGCCGCACGCAAGGCCTCATAAGCTTCAAGCGGGAACTTGCTGTCGATGACAATCGGGCCGGGCGGATTGGGCAAATCAATCAGACAATCGGCACGCCTGCCATTCGACAACGTGGCCTGCATCGTGAAACTGCCCGCGGGAAGCGCCTTTGAGACGATGTCGTTCAACTGGATCTCGCCAAACGCCCCGCGGGTCTGCTTGTTCGACAGAATATCCTGAAGCGACAGAACCTCGCCCGACAGTTTGGTAATATTGTCCTGTGCCCTGTCGATGGTCGCCAGACGTTCTTGCAACTGGGTGAGGGATTTGGTGGTTCGGGTGCTGCTGCCCAGCAGCGTCTCGTTGAGCCGCTCCTGCATCTGTGCTACGGCGCGTGCCGATCGCATGGCATTGTCGTGCAAACGATCCGCCATCTGCTGTTGCATCTCGGCGAACCGCGCCTCGGTCAGCGCATTTGCGCCCAATTGAGCTTCGGACACGCCAATCAATCGTCCAGTAAGTTGATCCTGCCCCTGCCCGAGGATCACAACCGACTGGCTCAGCCCTCCCACTTGTGCGGCCATGCTTTCGACCAATACCGCAGAACGCCCTGCCCTGCGCATCGTCACGATCAGAACAACCAGCACGCAAAACCCGAGGAACCCCGCCCCACCAGCCAACATCACGCGCGGGTCGTCAAATGCGTAAACCTGTCCTAAAACCTCGATCATGTGCGCCCGAAAAGACGTTCGATGTCGGTGAGTTTCAATTCGACATAGGTCGGGCGGCCATGGTTGCACTGACCCGAAAGCGGCGTGGCCTCCATCTCGCGCAACAGCGCGTTCATCTCTTCGGCGCGCATCTGTCGCCCCGACCGGATCGAGCCATGACACGCGACACGGCTCAATATTGCATCAAGCTTTGCTCCCAGCAAAAGGCTGTCGCCCTGATCATCCAACTCGTCCAGAATGTCGCGCAACATCGCCGCGGCATTGATGTTGCCAAGGATCGCAGGGGTTTCGCGCACCGCAACAGCGCCTCCGCCAAACGGCTCGACTGTCAGACCAAGCTTGGCCAACTCCTCGGTAGCACCAAGAATAACGGCACAATCTGCGGCACTCAGCTCGACAATCTCGGGGATCAAAAGAGCCTGCGCGGCGATGCCGTTTTCCGCCATCTGATGCTTGAGCCGTTCATAAACCAGCCGTTCGTGGGCTGCGTGTTGATCGACAATGACAATTCCGTCCGCTGTCTGTGAAATAATATAGTTTTCATGCACCTGACCACGCGCAGCCCCAAGCGGGTGATCCGTGGGCACGTCCTGTTCCACTCTGTGTTCAGCGATATCCACCCGCCCCGAGGCCTCGGCAAAGCCGGGCGCGAATTGTGGTGCCTGAGCTGAAAAAGCGGCCTGTCGTGCACCTTTGGACGGACGCTCCATCTGATAGATACGCGGCGGGGTCTGCTGCCCCGTTTCAGCGGACGCTTCGGCGCGAAACGCTCCCAGCGTCGCCCCCGCAACGGTGGTCGAGGCCCGGTGCCCCGCCTCGGCCAAAGCATGCCGCAGACCAGAGACGATCAGGCCACGCGCCAGCCCCGGCTCGCGAAAACGGACTTCGGCCTTGGCCGGATGCACATTCACATCCACAAGGTGTGGGTCACAGTCCAGAAAAAGCGCCGCCGCAGGGTGCCTGTCACGACTGAGAACATCCATGTAGGCCGCACGAAGCGCCCCCAGCAAAAGTCGGTCACGCACCGGACGGCCATTCACGAACAGGAATTGCGCCACTGCCGCGCCGCGCGAATAGGTCGGCAAAGCCGCAAAGCCCGACAAATGCAGCCCCTCGCGCTCGGCCTCGATCCTCAAGGCATTTTCGGCAAACTCCGCGCCGAGAATACGCGCCAGACGCCCGCGCAATGCCCCGAAAAGGTCACCCGTTTCCGGATCTGCCCGAAAGGTCACGCGCCCCTCGCCGCCACCCGTCAGATCCCGCAAGACAAACCCGACAAAAGGCTCCGCCATTGCCAGACGTTTGACCACATCAACGATAGCACCCGTCTCGGCGCGATCGGTCCGCAAAAACTTCAACCGCGCAGGGGTCGCATAGAACAAATCGCGCAATGTGACGATCGTACCACGGGTCAGACCGGCCGGTTTTTCCGGCGACACAACCCCGCCGGTCACCGATATCTCGGCCGCCGTCGCCGCACCTTGCGCCCGTGAGGCAATTGTCAGTCGCCCGACCGCCCCGAGTGACGGCAGGGCCTCACCCCGAAATCCGAAGCTGCGGATATCCAGAAGGTCGGAGCCGTCGATCTTTGAGGTCGCATGACGCGACAATGCAAGCGCCAGATCGCCGGCCATGATGCCACAACCGTCGTCAGTAACCCTGATAAGCGCCTTGCCCCCTTCAGAAATGGCGATTTCGATCCGGCGTGCTCCGGCGTCCAGTGCATTCTCGACCAGCTCTTTTACGGCCGACGCAGGGCGCTCTACAACTTCGCCTGCCGCGATCCGGTTTATCACCGTCTCGCCCAGCTGTCGAATGACAGGCTGAGAGGGCTGTTGTACGGACCTATCGTCTATATTGGGGTTATGTGCCATCATGGCACAATCCCTAGCATAAACCGCGTTGATTCGACCAACAGATATCATGGCTGCATATCCTGAATTTTCCCGCGCCGACGCCGCAGCCGGGCTTGCCCGGCTGCCACCCCCAACCAAAACCGCCCAAGCGCGTTTTGGACGGGAGCACCCCCTCCAGATTACAGGCCGGTTGAACGCAGCGCTTGATCAGACAGGGGTCAAATGAGGACGCAGCAAGACCAGCGGATGCGCCTTCAAAGACAGCCGCAACGCCACATAATCCTCAACAACCTCTTCCCCCAACGTCATAATTGGCAAATGCGCCTCGCTTTCATTGATCACCTCACCGTCCATATCCCCGGCAAACAAAGGCAAAGGACGGTCCGCACGCAGCGCTTTTGCCGCCCAAAGCGCCTGCCGCCGCGCAATCCCCAAAGACGCAAAAGCATCCGCCTCGGCCAACACCTCAAGCGTCGCAGGTCGGATGCCCGCACGACGCCACAATTCGGCCACCTCGAGGTACCCGTTCCCGCGCGCCGCAGTAATCCAGTTGGCCTCGTCCTCCTGAAGCGCCTTGACCTGCCGGAACCCGAGCCGCAGCGCCAACCCTCCCCGCCCGTCAGGTTCAAGCACATTATCCCAAAAACTGGCATTCACACAAACCGGGCGCAGCGTCACACCGTGTTCACGCGCATCGCGCACAATCTGGGCCGGTGCATAGAACCCCATCGGTTGTGAATTCAAAAGCGCGCAGGCAAAAACTGCCGGATGATGGCACTTCAGCCACGCCGACGCATAAACCAGCAACGCAAAACTGGCCGCGTGACTTTCCGGAAATCCATAGCTGCCAAAGCCCTCGATCTGGGAAAAGCAGCGCGCAGCAAAATCCTCGTCATAGCCATTGCGCTTCATCCCCGCCATGAACCGCGTTCTGAATTCCGTAACATTGCCATGCTTTTTGAACGTCGCCAACGCCCGCCGCAGGCGGTCTGCTTCGGACGGGTCGAACCCGGCACCGATAATCGCGATCTGCATGGCCTGTTCCTGAAACAGCGGCACACCCAGCGTTTTACCCAGCACCGCCCCCAGCGCATCAGAGGGCAGCACAACCGCCTCTTCGCCAGACCGGCGCCGCAGATACGGATGCACCATATCGCCCTGAATGGGTCCGGGGCGCACGATCGCCGTTTCAATCACCAGATCGTAAAAGCAGCGCGGTTTCATTCGAGGTAAAAAGTTCATCTGCGCCCGGCTTTCGACCTGAAAAACGCCAAGGCTATCGGCACGACACAGCATGTCATAAACGCGCGGATCCTCGGGCGGCAGGGTCGCAAGCGTATAATCCGTTTGGTGATGTTGCCTGATCAGGTCGAACGCCTTGCGCACGCATGACAACATGCCCAGCGCCAGAACATCAACCTTGAGAATGCCCAGACTGTCGATATCGTCCTTGTCCCACGGGATGACCGTGCGGTCGTCCATACTCGCATTCTCGATCGGGCACAGCTCGTCAAGCCGCCCTTCGGTGATGATAAAACCACCCACATGCTGGCTCAAGTGACGGGGGAACCCTTGAATCTCCTGAATAATCCCAAGGGTTTGCGCAAGCCGCTTGTCAGCCGGATCAAGACCGATTTCACGCAAGCGATGCTCTGGCAGCCCGCTGGAGCGGCCATATCCCCAGATTTGCGAACTGAGCGCACCAAGTGTATCTTCTGACAACCCCATGGCGCGCCCGACCTCTCGTACCGCCCGCTTGCCACGGTAATGGATCACCGTGGCGCACAGCCCCGCGCGGTGGCGGCCATACCGCTCATAAATATGCTGGATCACTTCCTCACGGCGCTCATGTTCGAAATCGACGTCGATATCGGGTGGCTCGTCGCGCGCCTCGGACACGAAGCGTTCGAAAACCATCGTGCCGATCTCGGGCGAGACCGAAGTTACTCCCAACGCGTAACACACCACCGAATTGGCCGCCGATCCGCGCCCTTGGCACAAAATCCCGCGGGAGCGGGCAAAAGCCACAATGTCATGGACCGTCAGGAAATAGGGGGCATACTCCAGCTTGGCAATCAAGGTCAGCTCGTGCTCCAGCATCTTTTGCACGCGCGCCGTGACCCCCGCAGGATAGCGCCACTCCAGCCCCTTGCGGGCCAAATGTTCAAGCCGCTGCGGCGCGGTTTCGCCATTGGCCACTTCGGAAGGATACTCATACCGCAATTCATCAAGCGAAAACAGGCAACGCGCCGCAATCGCGTGACTTTGTGCGACAGCCTCGGGGTAATCACGAAAGAGCCGCGCGATCTCTGACGGGGCGCGCAGGCGTCTTTCGCCGTTGGCAAGTGCGGCGCGGCCCAGCCGGTCAATCTGTGTTCCTGTCCGGATCGCGGTCAGAACATCGGCCATGCGACGGCGGCGGCCATGGTGCATCAACGGGCACGCCGAGGCCACGACCGGCACACCCAAGTGCCGTGCCACCCCCGAAAGCCGGACAAAGCGCGCCGCATCCTGCCCGTCATATTCCGGTGTCAAAACCAGCGAACACTGTCCGGGAAAGCGGCGCGTCAACCGTTGCGCAGGGTGCCGCCATCCGTCCGCGCCGCGCGGTGGATGGTGCGCATTTGGCGGATGGAGCAAAAACTCAAGACCCTCTCCCCATTCGAACACATCCTCAAGCCGTAGCGCACAGCCCCCTTTTGGCGCACGCAGCCGTCCCAATGACAACAACCGGCACAACCGCCCCCAAGCGATACGGTTGCGCGGCAAAGCCGTCATCGAAAAGCCGTCGTTCAAAACAAGCCGCACCCCCGGGATCAAACGCGGCACGTTCTCAAGATCAAGCGACGGGGGCGGCATGCCGGCGAAATCCGGCGGCAAAGGCGGCCCGATCGGACCATCAACAGCAATCGCCGCCTGCCGCACAGCGACCAGTCGCGCGATATCACGCGCCTTGGTGTGGGCCCGTACAATGCCGGAGACAGCGTTCTCGTCTGCAATAGCCACAGCCGAAAGCCCCAGCAGGGCGGCCCGCTCGATGTATTCCTCAGGATGTGAGGCCCCTGTCAGAAAAGAGAAATTCGACGTGATCGAAAGTTCGGGAAAGGTCATAAAATCATACCGGTACGGTGGCAGCCGTGTTGATGATTCTGCCAGCTCAAGAACCGGTATATTCACTCTTTGTTCTCGATAAAGTCAAGACATCACAATCCTGACAGAAAGCCCCTTACTTCACGACAAAAGCAACCTCGTTGCGCCGGTTCCATGGCAGCGTCATCGGGCCATCGTAAAAGAAGTACTGCGCCGGCCCCTCGACTGTCAGCCCGGAGTTAACGATCCAATTGCGCAACTCGGTCTCTTTTTCGTCAATTGCGCCACCGCGCCAAAGCCCCGAAAACTCCATCACAGCCAATTGCTCGGTTTTGGTGCGCACAAAACGGATCGCCTCGTTTTCAGGCGTCGGAAGCGGGCCGGATTGATCCGGCATCATAAAGCGCACCGCCCAAACCTCATCGGAATTACCGGTCGTGGCTCCCTCGACAGGTCGTTGGGATACAGGCACGGTCATTGCAATCTTTTCACCCGTCTCGTTGCCCCCGAAAATGTATTTCGCAAGCACACCAAAACCGGTGCCGATGGCGTCGGTCCGCGACCCGCCGACCTGCACTTCGGCAACCAGATGCGGCGCATACACCCGCAACTCGAACGGCCCGTCCTGTTTGACGACGCGGTAATCGGGCGCTTCATAACCGTTGTATGTCTCTGCTTTTGAAACTGTTGTCATTGCGCCAACCAGCATTGCTGCCATAAGGACGCTGTGAAAAAGAATGTAGAAACGATGCATCACGGGTCTCCTACGGTATTACCGTTAATACATAGGTAGTTTTCTGACACAGTCACCCCGTGCGACTTTCTGCCATATCCCTCCTGCTGCCGGGACACGCAGGCTCTTGCCACGCGCCACGGCGAACGGTATTGCAACGCCATGGAACCGCTTTTCAATATGGACGACCACGCCCGGATGCCGTGGCGTTTTCACGGCCTGACCCGGACCATTACGGCTTTTTCGTAAGCCCGCGCTGCACAAGCGCCTGCCCGCCTGCGCGCCCGCACGCGCTGTCCACATTTCGCATAGCATTCAGGGAGAGACCCCCGTGACCAAAGCCAAAACGCTCTATGACAAGATATGGGATGCCCATGTCGCCCACGAGGCCGACGATGGCACCTGCCTTTTGTATATCGACCGCCATCTGGTGCATGAAGTAACCAGCCCGCAAGCCTTTGAAGGGCTGCGCCTTGCAGGGCGTGCCGTTCGCGCGCCAGACAAAACCATCGCCGTGCCGGACCACAACGTGCCCACCACGCTGGACCGTGCCAAAGGCATCGAAAACGAAGACAGCCGCATTCAGGTCGAGGCGCTTGACAAAAACGCCAAGGACTTTGGCATCCATTATTATCCCGTCTCCGACGTGCGTCAGGGCATCGTGCATATCGTTGGCCCGGAGCAGGGCTGGACCCTGCCGGGGATGACCGTTGTGTGCGGCGACAGCCACACCGCAACCCACGGTGCGTTTGGCGCGCTGGCCCACGGGATCGGCACCTCGGAGGTCGAGCATGTTCTGGCAACGCAGACGTTGATCCAGAAAAAATCCAAGAACATGAAGGTCGAGATCACCGGCAAACTACGGCCCGGCGTCACGGCAAAGGACATTACCATGTCTGTCATCGGCAAAACCGGCACCGCTGGTGGCACCGGCTATGTCATCGAATATTGCGGCGAAGCCATCCGCGATCTTTCAATGGAAGGGCGCATGACCGTCTGCAACATGGCAATCGAGGGCGGCGCACGTGCCGGTCTGATTGCGCCGGACGAAAAGACCTATGAATATTGCAACGGCCGCCCGCACGCCCCAAAGGGCGCCGCATGGGAAACTGCCATTGCGTGGTGGAAGACGCTTTACTCTGACGACGACGCCCAATGGGACCTTGTCGTAACCCTGAAGGGCGAAGATATCGCGCCCGTGGTCACTTGGGGCACCTCGCCCGAGGACGTGCTGCCGATCACAGGCAT
>JBLHUT010000130.1:0-9849 GCA_047629975.1 Paracoccaceae bacterium | reverse complement strand
GCCGGCGCTTGGCCGCAAAATACCCCCCCATCCCGCCATGCCGGTCCAGATGATCCGGCGACAGGTTGGTAAACACAGCAATATCAGGGGTCAGCGAACGGGCCAGCTCGATCTGATACGAACTGAGTTCAAGCACCACAACACCGCCATCCTGCGCCGGCTCGATATCCAGCACCCCGCGACCGATGTTGCCCGCCAACACGACGGGTTTTCCCGCCACCATCATTATGTGATGGATCAAAGCCGATGTCGTCGACTTGCCGTTTGATCCGGTAACCGCCACGATTTTGGGCGCAACCTCGAATGTGTCCCACGAGTCTGTGGCATAAGACCGGAAAAACAACCCGATATCGTTGTCCACCGGCACACCTTCTGCAAGGGCCACGGCAATCGCCCTGTGCGGAGCCGGATAAAGATGCGGAATACCGGGCGAAGTCACAAGCGACACGACACCGCCATACGCCTCCCGGCGCGTGAGATCCGACAGCACAAAGCCCTCTGCTTGCGCGCGCGCCCGCGCCTCGGTGCCATCGTCCCAACACACCACATCCGCCCCACCCGCCCGCAAGGCGCGCGCAGCCGTCAGACCCGTACGACCCAAGCCCAGAACCGCAACCGTCTGATCGGTGTAACCTTGAACAGGGATCATCGCCGTATCTCCAATTTAAAACTTACGTGGCACTGCGCCGCGTCAGCGGCGCCACGCCCAACGCCGGGGCCCGCAAGGGACCGAGGGGGCGGGAGGACCACCCCGCAAAAGCAGGCCCAACCTAGCGAATTTTCAGCGTCGCCAACCCGACCAGCGCAAGAATAAGCGAAATAATCCAGAACCGGATGACTATCTGCGGTTCGGCCCATCCCCGCTTTTCAAAGTGGTGATGGATCGGCGCCATCAAGAAAACGCGCCGTCCGGTCAATTTGAAATACGCGACCTGAATGATAACCGAAAGAGCCTCGACCACAAACAGCCCCCCGACGATAGCCAGCACAATTTCATGCTTCGTGACCACAGCAATCGCCCCCAACGCCCCGCCAAGAGCAAGCGATCCGGTATCCCCCATAAAAACCGCCGCAGGCGGCGCATTATACCACAAAAAACCCAAGCCCCCGCCGATCAACCCGGCTGAAAAAATCAGCAACTCTCCGGTTCCCGCCACATAGTGGACATCAAGATATTCGGTAAAATCCGTGCGCCCCACCGCATAGGCAATCACCCCAAGCGTTCCAGCCGCAATCATCACCGGCATCACCGCCAGCCCGTCCAGCCCGTCGGTCAGGTTCACTGCATTGGCGGCTCCCACGATCACGATCATCGCGAAGGGCACAAACAAAAACCCCATGTTGATCAGCACATCCTTGAAAACCGGCAGCGCCAACTGGTTGGTCAATTCCTCAGGATGCAAATAGGACGCCGCCACCGAGGCCAGAAAAGCAATCACAAACCCGATGCCAAGCCGTACCCGGCCCGACACTCCGTCAGTATTCTGTTTGCTGACCTTGCTGTAGTCATCTGCAAACCCGATCAATCCGAATCCGATCGTCACCAGCAGCACAATCCAGACATAGCCATTATCAAGCCGCGCCCACAGCAGCGTCGATAACACCAAAGCCCCCAGAATGAGCACGCCGCCCATCGTCGGTGTTCCCGCCTTGGTCACGATATGGCTCTCGGGGCCATCCTTGCGAATTGGCTGTCCGCTTTTTTGCTTGCGCCGCAAGAGGTTAATCAACGGCTGCCCGAACATGAACCCGAAAATCAGTGCTGTGAAAAACGCTCCTCCAGCCCGGAAGGTAATGTATCGGAACAAATTGAAAAAGTCGCCACCGTCAGAGTAGCCCGTCAACAGGTATAGCATGCGGTCACGACCCTTCAGGTTTTGTCCGGAGCGGCTTGCCCCAATTTACGCAGCGCGTCAACGACCGGTGACAACCGGCTTCCAAGCGACCCCTTGGCAAGAACCACATCCCCCGCATCGACCAAGCCCGGCACCTGTTCGAGTAAATCATCCGATCCGGCCACCCACAGCCCTTGTCTGCCGTGGGGGAGTGCGTCGAAAAGGTGGCGCATGCACGGGCCGACACAATGCACCAGATCAACGCTCTGCATCGCGGGATGGGTGCTCAGGTCGCGGTGCAGCGCCGTTTGCGCCGGACCAAGCTCGAGCATATCGCCCAGAATTGCGATGCGCCGCCCCTTTGACACCCGCCCCACACCGTCGCGCGGGGGCACGGCCGCCAGCATCTCCAACGCCGCCCCCACCGAGGCGGGATTTGCATTATACGCATCATCGATCAACTCGAAGCTGCACCCCTCTTCGGCGTCGTCCAGCAAAATCGTCTCGCGCACGCCGCGCCCGTCAACGGGTCGCCACTGCACCAAAGACAGGACAGCCCGCCCCAAATCCCCGCCCAGTGCCGCCACCAGAGCAAGCGCGCCCAGCGCGTTCATCGCAAAATGACGCCCCGGTGTCTGCAATTTGAACAACACGTCCTGACCGGCGATACGCGCACGCACCGAGGTCGCATCCTGTGTCACCTGAACATCCAGCAAACACGCCTGCTGTGCTGTGACACCGAACCCGATCGCCCGTGCGCCGGCTTGCGCAAACAAGATACCCGATGTTTCGATGTCGGCATTCAGAACGGCAATGCCCGTCGGCCGCAGCCCGTCCATGATTGCGGCCTTTTCGCGGGCGATCCCCTCGATGCCGTCGAACGCCTCAAGATGGGCCGCGGCAACGACCGTCACCAACGCGGCGTCCAGATCGGCAAGCCGCGCCAGCGGTGCAATCTCGCCCGGATGGTTCATGCCGATCTCGATCACGGCATATTCGGCGTCCGCCGGCATCCGTGCCAACGTCAACGGCACGCCCCAGTGATTGTTGAAACTTTTTTCAGCTGCATGGACACGGGCCTGCGCGCCCAGCATCACACGCAACATTTCCTTGGTCGAGGTTTTCCCGACCGACCCCGTAATGCCGATGACCTTTGCCTGCGTCCGTGCCCGCGCCGCCCGCGCCAGACCGCGCAACCCCTCCAGCACGTCCTCGACAATCAACAACGGCGCATCGTCTGCCACACCGTCGGGCACACGGCTGACCAACGCTGCCGCCGCCCCTTTGGCCAAGGCTTCAGCCACAAACGCATGACCATCGCGTTGGTCACTCAGCGCCACAAACAGATCACCGGGCACAAGCGAACGAGTGTCTATCGACACCCCTTGCGCCACCCAGCCAACCGCGTTTTGTCCACCCGTCGCAGCAACCGCTTGTTCAGAGGTCCACAAAGTCATGCCAATCTCCCGTCAAGGGCTGCAACAGCGACGCTTGCCTGCTCGGCATCGTCGAACGGAAAAATCTGGTCGCCAACGATCTGTCCGGTTTCGTGGCCTTTGCCCGCAATCAACAATGTGTCCCCCGGGCCCAGCGCATCAACCCCGCGCAAGATCGCCTCGGCGCGGTCGGCCACCTCGGTCGCCTTGGGGCAGGCCAGAAGGATCGCCGCGCGGATCAGCGCAGGATCCTCCGAGCGCGGGTTGTCATCGGTGACGAACACCACATCGGCATGAGCCGCCGCCGCCGCCCCCATCAACGGACGTTTGGTTGCGTCGCGGTCCCCGCCTGCGCCAATAACGACGACCAGACGCCCCATAACATGCGGGCGCAGCGCCTGTATCGCCGTCGCAATCGCATCAGGCGTGTGCGCATAATCCACGAAAACAGCCGCCCCGTTGTCCCGCACGGCAACACGCTGCATTCGTCCACGTACCGTTTCAAGCTGTGGCAAAACACCAAAGACCGCTTCGGGGTCCGCCCCGCCAGCGATACACAGGCCCGTGGCCAGCATCACATTCTCGGCCTGAAAGCCACCGATCAGATCAAGTCGCACCTGATGCGCCTCCCCCTCCCAGACAAAGCGCAGGTCCTGTCCTGTTGCGTCAAAGCGCTGCGTGATGATCACCAGATCATTGACCGGATTGTGGCCCACCCTGATGACCGCATGGCCCGACATTTCGGCCACGCCCGCCATATCCACCCCGCGCGCGTCATCCATGTTTATCACCGCCAGACCATCATCCCCCAGAACCCGCCGGAACAGGCCGGCCTTGGCTGCGAAGTATTCACCAAAGTCTTTGTGATAATCCAGATGATCTTGGGTAAAATTGGTAAAACCGGCAGCCACCAGCCCGACACCGTCCATGCGCATCTGTGCCAGACCGTGACTTGAGGCCTCCATCGCGGCGTGGGTCACCCCGGCACTGGCGGCCTGAAAAAGCACATCGTGCAAGGTCAGCGGATCAGGCGTGGTGCGCGACAGCGGCGCCTGCCATGCGCCCTCGACACCTGTGGTGCCAATGTTGATCGCGCTGTACCCGATCGCACTCCAGATCTGGCGCACAAAGCTGGCCACAGAGGTTTTTCCGTTGGTGCCGGTGACGGCCACCATGACCTCGGGCTGCGCCCCGTACCAAAGGGCTGCCGCATAGGCCAATGCCTGACGCGGATCTTCGGCCACAACCACGGCCACACCGGCCGCTGCAATCTCGGATTTTGCAATCCGCACGCCCTCGGCATCGGTCAGGATTGCAGCCGCCCCCTGCCGTAGGGCATATTTGATGAACTCAGCGCCATGAACCGTGGTTCCCGGCAAGGCCGCAAAAAGAAACCCCTGCTTGACGGCGCGACTGTCGATTGCCAATCCGGTGATCCGGACCTCGGCGCTGTTTTTGGCTGTCAGCCCGAGTTGTGCCAGTGATTTCGTCCTTGCGGACCCGCCTGTCGCCATTGCTGCTTCGCCTTTGCCGTGGGCTTTAGTTCGAGGTGCGTATTAGCCTCAAATCGGGTCGGGGATCAACGGTTGGTCGCAAGCCAAGCAAAGGTGCCGTGCGCCGGATCATCTCGGCGGCAACCGGAACGGCGGTCCATCCGGCGGTGCGGCGGGGCTTTTCGCCACTGGTTTCTGTTGGCTCGTCGAGGGTCACAACCAAAACATATTTCGGATCATAGGCCGGAAATACACTGGCAAAAGTCGCAATGACGCGGTCTTTGTAATATCCACCACGTGGTTTGGGCTTGTCGGCGGTGCCGGTTTTACCGCCCACAGCATAGCCCGTGACCTCTCCGAAGCTGGCGGTTCCGCGCACAACCACATCGCGCAGCATGGAGCGCAATTGCGCCGATGTCGCCTCGGAGATAATGCGCTCGCCGGTTTGGGGGCCGGTTTGGCGCAACAATGTCGGGCGCACCCGCGTGCCACCGTTCAACACCGACGCATACCCCGACGCAAGATGCAGAGGGCTGGTTGACAGCCCGTGACCGTAGCTGATCGTCATGGTCGATATCTCGGACCAGTTGCGCGGCAAAAGCGGCTTGCCGGTCGGAGCCTCCATCAACTCTACAGGCGTGGCCTCCAAAAAACCCAAACTGTCGAGAAACGCGCGCTGGCGCTCGGCTCCGATTTCCATCGCAATGCGCGCCGTGCCGATGTTCGAGGACTTTACGATCACATCCGTAACGCTCAGCTCTTTGCCGTAATTGTGGAAGTCCCGGATCGAATGCCGGCCCCACCGCAACGGACCCCGGGTGTCGACCATGCTTTCAGGGTTCACCAGATCAAGGGAAAGCGCCTGTGCCACGGTGAAAATCTTGAACGTGGACCCCAGTTCGTAAACACCCTGAACCGCGCGATTGAACAGCGGGCTGTCGGATTGGTCCCCCGTCACAAGCGCGCGCGGGCGGTCATTTGGATCAAAATCGGGCAACGAGACCATCGAGATCAATTCACCCGTGTGGATGTCCATCAAAATGCTGGTGGCGCCTTTGGCGTTCATCAGCTTCATTCCACCCAAAAGCACCTGCCGCGAGGCGGCCTGCACGGTCAGATCAAGCGACAATTCAAGCGGTGCGCCCCCGTTTGCCGGATCACGCAAATATGCATCATGGGTCTGTTCGATGCCAGCGGTGCCGATCACCTCGGCCGAATGCACGCCCTCGCGGCCAAAACCCGCCCCGCCAAGGATATGGGCGGCAAGTTTGCCATTCGGATACAGCCGCATCTCACGCGGCCCGAACAGCAGGCCCGGCTCTCCGATATCATGCACCGCCTGCATTTGCTCGGGGCTGAGCTTTTTCTTGATCCAGACGAACTTGCGCTGGCCCGTGAACTGCCGTGTCAGTTTTGCCAGATCAAGATCGGGAAAAATGCCCACAAGATCGCGCGCCGCGCGTTCCGGCTCGACCATAAAGGGCGGTTGTGCATAAAGCGAATGGGTGGACAGATTTGTCGCCAGCACACGCCCGTTGCGATCGACGATATCGGCACGCTGCGCAAGGATCGAAGCACCGGTTGAGCGGGCCTCGGCCTCTGTGACCTGTGTCGAGGCCAGATGCCCCATGCGTAGCGCAATGACCGAAAACGCACAAAAGAAGCACACGCCCAGAACAAACAGACGCCCCTCGGCCCGCAGACGCTGCGAGTCGCGCGAGGCATCGTTGCGCAGGCGGATATTCTCGCGCTCGATCTCTTGCGGATTCTCGCCGTTTTGACGCGCCGACAATACACGTGCCAAGGGGCGCAACGGAATACGGATCATTGGCGCTCTCCGGTCAGGGTCGGCAATACCCCCATCAGATCCACCGTGTTCATGATCGGTGACAACTCGAACACGGGCATCGGCAGCGGCGGAAAGGAAATCTGCTCCACATCCCCGAATTGCGCCGGATCCAGCGGCAAAAGGCCCAGCGTGCCATAGTTGATCTCGACCAGTTCCAGCAGCCGGTCAGGACGGTTCAGATAGGCCCATTCAGCCCGCATCACCCCCAAGGTTTCGCGCAAGCGGCCGATTTCGGCCTCCAAGCTTCTGACATCGCCTAGAACAGCCTGTGTCCGGTAGTTTTCCTGATAGGCCCAATACGCCAGCCCCATGACCGCCATTGCCGACAGCACGTAGAATAGACCACGCATCGCCTAATCCCTTCGCCCGCCAGAGTTCCACCAGTCGCGCGGCCCCGGAAGCCCCAGCGCAGAGCGGTCGACAGCAGGGGCTTGGGCATCGGTGCGCACCGCGACCCGCAATTTTGCCGACCGTGCACGCGGGTTTCGCGCCACCTCTTCGTCATCGGCCACAATCGCCTTGCGGCTCAAAAGATTGAACGGGGCCGCCTGCTCGACCGTTTCGGGAGCATAACGGTTGCCACGGGCGGCCTGTCCGGCCCGGTATTGCATAAATCGCTTTACCACACGGTCCTCGAGCGAGTGGAACGACACCACCGCAAGTTTACCCCCCGGCGCAAGCGCCCGCTCGGCGGCTTCAAGACCGGCAATCAGCTCTCCGAACTCGTCATTCACAGCAATCCGGATCGCCTGAAAACTGCGCGTAGCGGGGTGGACCTGCCCCGGTTTCGGACGCGGAAGGCAGCTTGCTACCACTTGGGCCAGATGCACCGTGTGCGTAAATGGACGGCCCGCCACAATTGCACGCGCAATCCGGCGCGAGGCACGCTCCTCGCCAAAATGATACAGAATATCGGCCAGTTGATCGTCGGTGGCGGTATTCACCAAATCAGCCGCCGTCGGCCCTGACTGGCTCATCCGCATGTCAAGCGGCCCGTCCCGCATGAACGAAAAACCACGCTCGGCCTGATCAAGCTGCATCGAACTGACGCCTAGATCCAGCACCACACCGTCAAGCGGCCCTTGGGCATCGAGCTGCGAAAACGTGCTTTCGACAAGCACAAGCCGGTCGCCATACGCCCCCGCCCAGTCCTTTGCCATCTCGAATACCGCCGGATCACGGTCAAGCCCGATCAGACGCTCCGCACCTGCGTCCAGCAGTTGCCGCGCATAGCCTCCGGCCCCGAACGTACCGTCCAGCCACGTGCCACTGATCGGCCCCACGGCATCGATAATCGCCCCGATCAGAACCGGAACATGCGGGGCGGATGGGGCTGTTTGTGGCCCCGATTGACCGGATGGGGGCGTGTCGGAAGACGTCATTCCAACGCCCCCCCTTCATCCAGCAACGCCAGCGGATGAAATCCGTTCGGGTTGGTCTGTGCAAAAAGATCCGCTGTGGCGGCCTCTTCGGCTGCAAATGTTTTTGGGTTCCAGATCTGGAACGTATCGCCGGTTGACAGGAAATAGGCCTCTGAGCCCGCCGTCAGACCGATTTTCTCACGCAGTTTCTGCGGCAGAACAAGCCGCCCCGTCTCGTCAACATTTGTCGGGTGGGACTGGCCGTAAAACATCCGCTCGAGCATCTGCCGCTTTGGCGTGCCACGGATCAGGGATGCGATCTGGTCATCAACCTCGTCGATTGCCTCGATCGTGTAACACTCAAGGTATTTTTGGGCCGCGGGTCCGTAAACGATCACAAGGTTGGGGGGCATGCCCTCCCGCCACGCAGGGTCGGCTCGTTCAAGCACACGGCGAAAAGAGGCCGGGATCGAAACCCTGCCCTTTGCATCCACCTTGTGTTGGCTTTCGCCTCTGAACCTGACCGCCAACGCGGGTCTCCTTTATGTCCCCGGCCCCTCTTGCAAAGGAAAACGGCGGAGGGAGCTGCTGCCACTGCCCCATCCGCCGTCCTCGTCCCATTGCTGGGGGGATATGCCTGATCACGAAACCGCCACCTGGGGGGATGTCTGCTCGACCGCGTGTCAGATCTCATTTTTGGAGCGCAGCAGAAGCCTGTATGAAACCATTTTTTGGAAACTGCGGGGTCGTTTGGCGCCCCATGTCGTGTGCCTGCTGCTGTCCGTGCATCTGGTATGGCATGGGATTTTATGGGACTCAATGATTTTTTGAGGCAAGGGCAGCGACTCAGAGCGCACCAATACAGGTAAAAATATGTGGTTTTTAACGAATCATTAATATCTACATCAAGAAATTGACAATCAGGCCCAAGACAACACTAGATATAGAAAGCGAGGGTACAACGAAGCATCACCATGCATTCCCAATATTTTTCAGAAATGCCGGCGACAAGCAGATGCCGAACAGCACAGCAGCCCACCTTTTACCAAGGCAGACTGCTAAATTTTGTACATCTGGTGCAATATCAGAGCGGAACGATTCGGATGCTACTGGGTGATCCCATCAATTCCCGCGAACCACATCAGGCCATCCCACCATCGATCAACCGCTGCGCCAGAACGGAATAGGCGACTGCCGCTGGGCTGTCGCCAACTGCGATCGGGACGCCGGCATCACCCGCAAGTCGCACCTCAAGCTCCAACGGAAGCGCCCCCAGAAATGGCAATCCTGCGCGCGCGGCCTCTGCTGCGACACCGCCGTTGCCAAACAGATGAGCCTCATGGCCACATTCAGGGCAGATGTAAGTGGACATATTTTCAATCAGCCCAAGAACAGGCGTGTTGAGCTGGTCGAACATGTTCAATGCCTTTTTGGCATCCAACAACGCCACATCCTGCGGTGTGCTGACAACGATCGCACCTGTTATTTTGCTCTTTTGGCACAGGGTAAGTTGCACATCACCAGTACCGGGCGGCAAATCCACCAACAACACGTCCAACTCGCCCCAACGGACCTGCCCAAGCATCTGCTGCAACGCCCCCATCAGCATCGGCCCACGCCAGACGACAGCCTGATCCGGGTCAACCATCAGCCCGATCGACATCATCGTAACCCCGTGCGCGTGCAACGGCTCGATAATTTTTCCATCCGGAGATTTCGGACGTTCTGAGACCCCCATCATGCGCGGTTGGCTCGGGCCATAAATATCTGCATCCAGCAGACCAACCCGGCGCCCCGCCTTTGCAAGTGCCACAGCAAGGTTCGAGGACACCGTCGATTTGCCGACCCCCCCCTTTCCCGAACCGATGGCAAGAA
>JBLHUT010000129.1:0-9918 GCA_047629975.1 Paracoccaceae bacterium | reverse complement strand
GACTGGGAGCATGACCGGCGCACGGCCAGCCGCGCGGAGTTGATAGGCATCATGCGGCCGCGCGTCGAGGAAATCCTCGAAGAGGTCAGGATGCGGCTGGATGTGGCGGGTTTTGACGAATTGCCTGCCCAGCAGATCGTCCTGACAGGTGGCGGAAGCCAGATACCCGGCCTTGATGGAATGGCCAGCAAGATATTGGGTCAGCAAGTGCGCCTCGGACGGCCGTTGCGGGTGCAAGGCCTGCCACAGGCCGCCACCGGGCCCGCCTTTGCGAGTGCCGTAGGGCTGTGCCTGTTTGCGGCGCACCCTCAGGATGAATGGTGGGATTTCGATATTCCGGCTGAAAAGTACCCGGCGCGGTCCTTGAAGCGCGTGCTTTCATGGGTGCGAGAGAACTGGTGACACCAAATAATGCGTCATCGTCATTATACAGGCAAACCCTTGCCGGTGACCGGCTATATTTTGTAGCCATTTTGTTATTTTCACGTGACGAGAGGCGCCAATGTGCGTAGACTCGTTAAAAAACAACTGTTCATTGGCTGTTGGGGTGGCCGTTAGTGATCAGATTGAACTGAGCAGACAACAGTCAAAGACACAGCAGCAACGACTAGGACAGGCGGACCGAACATGACATTGAACCTTTTGATCCCTGACCAGGATGACCTCAAACCCCGGATCACGGTATTCGGTGTTGGCGGGGCTGGCGGCAACGCCGTGAACAACATGATCGACAAGGGACTCGAGGGTGTCGAGTTTGTCGTGGCAAACACCGACGCGCAGGCGCTTCAGCAATCTAAATCGAAAGCCAAGATCCAGATGGGTCTGAAGGTCACCGAAGGTCTTGGCGCCGGCGCGCGCCCCTCGGTCGGAGCTGCCGCCGCCGAAGAGACCATCGAAGAAATCGTCGATCACCTTGCAGGGGCGCACATGTGCTTTATCACTGCCGGCATGGGCGGGGGTACCGGCACGGGTGCCGCGCCGATCATCGCGCAAGCCGCACGTGAACTTGGCGTTCTGACGGTCGGTGTGGTGACCAAACCGTTCCAGTTCGAGGGCAACAAGCGGATGCGTCAGGCCGAAGAAGGCATCGAGGCGCTGCAGCGGGTTGTCGACACTCTGATAATTATTCCCAACCAGAATCTCTTTCGGTTGGCGAACGAGAAAACCACCTTTACCGAGGCCTTCACTCTGGCTGACGATGTGCTTTATCAGGGCGTCAAAGGGGTGACCGACCTGATGGTTCGGCCCGGCCTGATCAACCTTGATTTTGCCGATGTGCGCGCCGTAATGGACGAGATGGGCAAAGCCATGATGGGCACGGGCGAGGCCGAGGGCGAAGATCGCGCGGTCCATGCCGCAGAAAAGGCCATTGCCAATCCGCTGCTGGACGAAATCAGCCTGCACGGCGCCAAGGGCGTGTTGATCAACATCACCGGCAGCTATGACCTGACCTTGTTCGAACTTGACGAGGCGGCCAACATCATCCGCGACAAGGTCGATCCGGATGCAAACATCATTGTCGGCTCTACCCTTGATACAACGATGGAAGGCATGATCCGCGTTTCCGTGGTTGCGACAGGTATTGATGCCAACGTCAGCGCCAAGGAAGTTCCGGTTCCGCGTCGCTCGATGGCCCGCCCGCTGGATGCGCCAAAAGCCGCCCCCGAGCAAAGACGCCCCGAGGCACAACCACTTGTGGCCGAGCAGGCCGAGCAACGTTATGCCGATGTCGAACCGTCGCTCTTTTCGGAGCAGACGGGCTCTGACGAGGTTTTTGAAGACGAGTCCGATGACGTGCCCCCTCCCGCGTACACGCCGGCACAAGAGGTGTTCGCCCTTGAAGCAGAAGAGCAACCGATGTTCTCGGGACAACGCGCGGCTGTCGCGCCGGGCACTCCGTCTGCCGAAGCGCTTGAGCGTTTGAAGCTTGCCGTTGGTCGCACAGCGCCGCGCGCGCCGTATGCTCCGGCTCCCGCTCCGGCAGCAGCCCGCACAGCCGAACCCGCAGCGCAAGAACGCCCGGGCCGTTTCGGCATCGGCTCTTTGATCGGGCGGATGTCCGGGCAGGGCGCAGAGGCGGCAAGTGGCGGTCAGGCCCGTCAGCAACCCGCGCTGCAACAGCCGTCGGTGTACGACGATGCTGGCGAGACGGATTCCGAGCAGGACCGGATCGAGATCCCCGCCTTCCTGCGCCGGCAGGCAAATTAACGTTCTTTTGAAAAAGTGTTAATGGCCCGAGCCATGTTCGGGCCGGATGAAAACAAGGCCCACAGTGCGCAAACACTGTGGGCCTATTTTATTTCCGACCGATAGAATGCGCCTGAAACTTCGTTTTCCAGTACTTTTACCGAGCTGCTCACAACAGAATTGTCCTCAGTATTTTTCAATTTACTCAACGGCTTGTCGGTGTGTTGTGTGCCTTTGGCAATTTATTGCCGATGCGGCCGGATGTATTGTTTCAGACGGTCACAAAGATTGTGTTGTTCTTGTGCGGGTGTCGCAATATTCCAAATATTCCAAGGTACGGCCTTCGGCAAAAGGTTAAGAGGGTGTTATGCAGGCAACATTGAAAACAGCGTTTACGGTTAACGGCGTCGGGCTGCATTCGGGCCGCGCTGTGCGTATGACTGTCTCTCCTGCGGCTGCCGGAACGGGCATCTGGTTCAAGCGTAGCGACCGTGTCGAGGGCGACGCCTATATTCCGGCACGTTGGGATATGGTTGAACGTTCCCGGTTGTGCACCCTTATCAAAAACGCGGATGGCGTAAGCGTTTCCACGATCGAGCACATCATGGCAGCCCTTGCCGGATGCGGTATTCACAACGCTCTGGTTGAAGTGTCCGGGCCGGAAGTTCCGATTGTGGATGGAAGTGCGGCCCCGTTTGTCGCAGCCATTCTCAAGGCCGGTGTGCAGCATCTGGATGTGCCTGTCCGTGCGATCCGCGTGCTCAAGACTGTGGAAGTGACCGAAGGCGACGCAGTGGCGCGTATTGCGCCTGCGTTTTCGCTCAGTATCGACTTCGAGATCGACTTTGCTGACGCCGCCATCGGTCGACAGTCGCGATGCCTGAATATGGCGAACGGGGCATTTGTGCGTGAATTGTGCGACAGCAGAACGTTTTGCCGCAAATCGGATGTGGATGCGATGCAGGCCGCGGGGCTGGCGCTTGGTGGATCGTTGCGCAACGCGGTTGTTGTTGACGGCGCGTCGGTGCTGAGCCCGGGCGGGTTTCGTCATCCTGATGAGCCGGTCCGTCACAAGATGCTGGACGCGCTGGGGGATCTGGCTTTGGCAGGGGCGCCGTTGCTGGGGGCTTATACCGGATACAAAGCAGGCCACGCGTTGACCAACCGTCTTTTGCATGCGTTGTTTGCCGACCCGACCAACACGCAAATCGTGTCTTGTGGCCCGTCGACCGTGCGCAATTTACCGGGCGTTGGTGTGCGGATTGCCGATCTTCGCGCTGTGGCATGATGCGCCGCAGGCCCGCTCTGGGTCCACTATCTCAAAAAGCTTAAACCAAGGCGTTTTGCACCGCATTTTTCTGTGCTAGAGCATGGTAACGGTTCCGGTGCGAAGCACATGGTGCCCAGTCAAGAAGGTGGGGTTGGCAGACGATGGCGAGTGTTAGGGCGCGTGCAGGGCTGATCGGTGCGATCATGCTTTCTGGTCTTATTTCGGGCTGTAGTGGTGCCGAGCAGACACCTCAAGAAGCGATGGAGCAATTCACCGCCGAACAGATTTTCGAGCGCGGCGAGTTTGAACTTGCCAGCCGCGATCCCGAAAAGGCCGCAGACTTCTTTGCCGAGGTGGAGCGGCTGTATCCGTATTCGGAACTGGCCAAGCGTGCCTTGATAATGCAGGCGTTTTCGTTCCATCAGCATACCGATTATGAAAGCAGCCGTGCTGCCGCCCAGCGGTATATTGATTTTTATCCGGCTGACGAAGACGCAGCCTATGCCCAGTATTTGCTGGCCCTGAGCTATTATGACCAGATCGACGAGGTCGGGCGCGATCAGGGGCTGACCTTTCAGGCGCTGCAATCGCTGCGCACTGTAATCGAGCTTTATCCGAACAGTGAATATGCGCGTTCTGCGATGTTGAAATTCGATTTGGCGTTTGACCACCTTGCTGCCAAGGAAATGGAGATCGGCCGCTATTATCTGCGCCGCGAGCATTACACGGCTGCAATAAACCGGTTCCGGGTTGTGATCGAAGAATTCCAGACGACGGCCCACACGCCCGAGGCCCTTCACCGGTTGGCAGAAGCGTACCTTGCGCTTGGTCTGGACGAAGAGGCGCAAACGGCGGGTGCGATCCTGGCCTATAATTTCCAGGCGTCACCCTGGTACGAAGACACCTATCAACTGTTGGTGGCGCGTGATCTTGAGGCTCAGGCCGTAGGGAACGGTTGGTTGCAGCAGATTTACAGCCAGATGATCAAAGGGCGCTGGATCTGATCTGAAGGGGCACGGAGGGGCGTTGCGCGCACTGGTGTGTCGGTGCAATCCCCGCTGGCCCTGAAGGATGGAAAATGTCATATCAACGGACGGTGCAATCCGGGGGCGAGGGACGCTGATGCTGCGCGGTCTCGATATACGCGACCTTCTTATTATTGATCATCTGGAGCTGGAGTTTCAGCCCGGATTGAACGTTTTGACGGGGGAAACCGGCGCTGGCAAGTCGATCTTGCTAGACGCTTTGGGCTTTGTGCTTGGGTGGCGCGGGCGTGCCGAACTGGTGCGCGCGGGCGCGGCTCAGGGGGAAGTGACAGCCAGTTTCGATCTTGGCCCCGACCATCCGGCGCGCGCTGTGTTGTCCGAGGCGGGCCTGCCGGTGTCGGACGAGTTGATTTTACGCCGCGTCAATACGGCCGAGGGCCGCAAGACTGCGTGGATCAACGACCGGCGCGCCTCGGGCGAGGTCCTGCGCCAGATTTCGGATACCTTGGTCGAGTTGCACGGCCAGCAGGATGACCGTGGCTTGTTGAACCCGCGGGCGCATCGCGACCTTCTTGACACCTTTGCCGATAGCGCGCCTTTGCTGGAGAAGTTGCGAACGTCGTGGAAAGAACTGAGGCGTGCGCAAAAAGAACTGCAACACGGCACCGAAACGGTGATGGCTTTGCGCGCGGAAGAAGAATTCCTGCGCCACGCCGTGGCGGAACTTGACCGCCTTGATCCCAAACCCGAGGAAGATGCCAAGCTGGATATCAGCCGGCGTCAAATGCAAACTGCGGCCCGCATTCAAGGGGATATCGTGCGGGCGCATTCCGCCCTGACGATTAAGGGGGCCGAGGGCGTGTTGACGGATGCCTTGCGCTGGCTCGAAGGGGCTGCGGGTGCGGCCGATGGCCGGCTGGATGCACCGATAGAGGCTTTGTCGCGCACGCTCGAGGCTCTTGGAGAGGCCGAATACGGAGTGGCAGGGTGCCTTGATGCGTTGTCGTTTGATCCGCACGAGCTGGAAAACATAGAGGAACGCCTGTTTGCGATCCGTGCGCTTGCTCGCAAACACGAGAAGACGCCGGATGAACTTCCCGGTTTTGCCGGGGAGTTGCGTATAAAACTCGCCCGTCTCGACGGGAGCGTTGGCAACCTCGGGGCGTTGGAAAAGGCCGTCGAGACTGCACGTGCAGGTTTTGACGCACAGGCAACCGCCCTTCGGCAACGCCGGACAGAAGCTGCTGCAAGGCTGGACAAAGCAATGGCTGCCGAGTTGGCACCTTTGAAGATGGAGCGCGCGGTTTTTCGCACACATGTTTCAGAGGCTCCCGCCGGCCCCGACGGGATTGACGCGGTTCTGTTTCAGGTGGCGACCAACCCCGGCGCGCCAGCGGGGGCGTTGAACAAAATTGCCTCTGGCGGAGAATTGTCGCGCTTTCTTTTGGCGCTCAAGGTGTGTCTGACAGATCAGGCACAAGGGATCACGATGATTTTTGACGAAATCGATCGCGGGGTCGGGGGAGCAACCGCAGATGCGGTCGGTCGTCGCCTGAAGTCTCTGGCGCAAGACTCGCAGGTTCTTGTGGTGACCCATTCGCCACAGGTTGCGGCCTTGGGCGGGTATCATTGGCGGGTACAGAAAAAAGTTGAAGGCGACGTGACAACGTCAACTGTTGTAGCACTGCGGAACAACGATCGGGTCGATGAATTGGCCCGCATGCTGGCTGGTGACCGTGTGACAGCAGCTGCCAGAGCGGCAGCACTTGCTCTGCTGGACGGCTGATCACGTCTGCAAGATCTGCCAGACCCGACCACATGCTCCGGAGGCCGCGCTGGCACCGGCCAACGGCCGCGGCAGCGTGGCTTGGCCCAAGGGGCAAACCCCCGCGGGAGTGTGCCGGTCGTCTCTCAGCCGTTCAAGCGCACCATCTTACCGGGGTTCAGAATGTTCAGAGGGTCCATCATACGTTTCATGTCGGCCATGACCTGCCATGCTGGACCATGCTCGGCTTCCATGTAATCAAGCTTGCCCATGCCGATCCCGTGTTCGCCTGTCACTGTCCCGCCCATCCGCAAGGCCCGCCGGACCATTGCATCCGACAGTCTTGCAGCTTCTGACCGCTCGGCCTCGTTGGTAGGGTCCAACAAAAGAATGGCATGAAAATTTCCGTCTCCGGCATGTCCAAGAATGGGGCCGCTCAACGCGCTTTCGGCGATGTCGGCCCGTGTCTGCTCGACCGCTTCTGCCAGCCGCGAGATCGGGACGCAAAGATCGGTGACCACGGCACGTGCGCCGGGCCGCGAGGCGAGGATCGCATAATAGGCGTTGTGCCGCAGCGCCCATAACGCTGCGCGGTCTTCGGTATGAGGCGACCAATTGAACCGCTGCCCGCCCATATCTGCAACAAGCTCGCCAAAGGTTGCGGCATCGGCTTTGACCGCAACCTCTGAGCCATGAAACTCGACCATCAAATGAGGTAAAAGGGGGAAATCGGTTCCTCCATAGGCATTACACGCGGCAACTGTTGCGGCGTCCACAAATTCCATTCTTGCAATCGGAATGCCGGTTTGAATTGTTGCGATCACCGTATCCACTGCTGCGGCGATCGTATCAAAGCTGCAAACGGCGGCGGCAATCGTCTCGGGTTGGCCGTGGAGCTTGAGGGTGAGTTCGGTTATCAGGCCCAACGTTCCTTCGGAGCCGACAAAAAGATGCGTCAGGTCGTATCCCGCAGCCGACTTGCGCGCCCGGCTGCCCGTCCGGATCACCCGTCCATCGCCAAGAACAACCTCAAGCGCCATGACCTGCTCGCGCATTGTGCCGTATCGGACAGTGGTCGTGCCCGATGCCCGCGTGGCCGCCATCCCGCCCAGCGACGCATTGGCGCCCGGGTCAACCGGAAAAAAGAGCCCTTTGTCGCGCAGCGCCGCATTCAGATCCTGTCGTGTCATGCCCGGCTGCACGACCACGTCCATGTCTGCATCATTGATCCGAAGTATCCGGTTCATGCGGGAAAAATCGATGCAAACGCCCCCGCTTGGGGCAAGCGCGTGCCCTTCCAGAGAGGTTCCCGTGCCCCACGCGATAACCGGGCAACGGTGCGCGGCACAGGTCTGTACTATCTTCTGAACCTGTGCCGTATCTTCGGGATAGACGACTGCATCTGGGGGCATCGGGGGAAAATGGCTTTCGGACTGGCCATGAAGGGCCAGATCGGGCTTGGAGCATGAGACCTGATCGCCTAGGAGTTGGGACAAGGTTTCGATTGCGGATCGGATTGTCATGTCTGGTATGCCTTTCCGCAGTTTTGACATTCAAGATTTCGGGCATTGCGGCCTGCGCCCGCAAACTTGCCACTGACAGAAAAAACGCAGAAGGCGCCGAAGGTACAATGAAACTCATAGGGCGTTTGATCCAGAGGCAATTGACGCGCAGCCGTTTGAATGTGCAGCGCGGGTGGAGTGTTTTGCGCAACGAGGGTCCGGGGCAGATCCAGTTCTGGTTTATTGCGCTGTTGGTGGGCATCGCATCGGGGTTTGCGACGTTGGGGTTCCGGATCGGAGTTGCCTGGTTGCAGACCCAAGGCTACGGCGGGGCGGATTCGGGTAACCTACAGGCTTTTGCCGAGACACTTCCGTGGTGGTGGATTCTCCTGTTGCCGATTTTCGGCGGGCTGGCTGTTGGGATAATTCTGCACAAATTTACACCCGACGGGCGCGTGCGCTCTGTATCGGATGTGATCGAGGGGGCTGCGTTAAATGACGGGCGGGTCGAGAAACGGGCCGGATTGGCCAGTGCTGCCGCGTCGATGATCACGCTGTCGACAGGAGGCTCGACGGGGCGCGAGGGGCCTGTTGTCCATTTGGTCGGGGTCATCTCGACATGGGTCAGCGAACGCATCAAGGCCAACGGCATTACGGGGCGCGACCTGTTGGGGTGTGCTGTTGCCGCGGCAGTGTCGGCGTCATTTAACGCGCCCATCGCGGGGGCGCTTTTTGCGCTGGAGGTGATATTGCGTCATTTCGCGGTACATGCTTTTGCGCCGATCGTTATCGCCAGTGTTGCAGGCACGGTGATCAGCCGCCTCGAATTTGGCAACGTTACCGAGTTCACATTGGCCGAAGAGGGGGCGTTGCAATTTTATGTGGAGCTGCCGGCGTTCTTGTTGCTCGGGGTGGTGTGCGGGCTGGTGGCGGTGGCGTTTATGCGTGGCCTCTTTTTTGCCGAAGATCTGGTGAATTTGTTTCAGGCCCGGACGGGCCTGCCGCGGTGGTTGCGTCCGGCTATTGCGGGGGGGGCGTTGGGGTTCATCGCGATCTGGTATCCGCACATCATCGGTGTGGGCTATCAGACAACGAGTGCGGCCTTGACCGGTAATCTTCTGTTCTCGCAGGTGATCGTCTTTGTGTTGATCAAGATCATCGCCGTGGCGATAACGGTTGCCGGACGAATGGGAGGCGGTGTTTTCTCGCCTTCGCTGATGATAGGTGCCATGACGGGCCTTGCTTACGGGTATGTGGCGACAAGCGTTTTTCCTGAAGTGTCGGGGACGACAACCCTTTATGCGCTGGCAGGGATGGGGGCGGTGGCGGCCGCAGTTCTGGGTGCGCCAATATCCACTACGTTGATTGTTTTCGAACTTACCGGAGACTGGCAGACAGGGCTTGCAGTAATGGTCGCTGTTTCGCTTTCCACGGCCCTGTCGAGCAGGCTTGTGGACAGGTCTTTCTTTTTGACCCAGTTGGAACGGCGCGGCATTCACGTAGCCGCAGGGCCGCAGGCCTATTTATTGTCGATTTATTCGGCGGCTGTCGTGATGCGATCACGGGACAGCCCGCGTGCGGCATCTGATGAGGCCTGCCAAAGCTTGTTGGAGCAGGGTATCAAGCTGGGGTCTGCGTCTACTCTGGAAGTTGCCATGCCGATGTTCGAAAAAGGCGGCCATGTATTTATTCCGGTCGTCGCTCCGGCAGCAGAGGGAGCCCCCGAGCAGGTACTGGGGGCAGTGTTCTATGTCGATGCGCTCAGAGCTTATAACCGTGCGCTGGCGGCGACAGCGGCCGAGGAACATTCATAACCGATAACGGGGGCATGTGCGCCGCTGGTTTGTTTGGGGTGGCGCTCCCGCCCAAGGCCACGTCGCCCTTTCAGGGCGGTGTGGCCTTGGTTGGGGGTAGCAGGCGGGCTTTGCCCGCCTGCTGTTGCGCCCGGTGCTACAATTGTTCGACAGTGACCCGATCAGGATAGAAGGCGAGGTGGTCCTTGATCCGCTCCAGCCCATCGTGTGGGTCCTGATAGGACCAAGCGGCGTTTTCCAGCGGACCACTGCGCAATTCGATCGTAAAATGGGAGGCGTCGCCTTTGTGTGGGCAGTGGGTTTTCATGCCGGTCGGGTCGAAAAACGCCATCGCGATGTCCTTTCGCGGAAAGTAGATAACCGGTTCCCTGTCTCCTTCGCACAGTTCCAATGC
>JBLHUT010000128.1:0-9930 GCA_047629975.1 Paracoccaceae bacterium | reverse complement strand
CGGGGCAGGACCTGGAAGTGGCCCGCAACTTCCAGAAGATTTTGACCAAGCAGGGGCTGAAATTCATCACCGGTGCTGCTGTCTCCAAGGTCGAGACGCTCAAATCCAAGGCAAAGGTGACTTACACCCTGCGCAAGGACGAGAGTGTTCACACACTTGATGCAGAGGTGGTTCTGGTGTCGACAGGGCGCAAGCCGCTGACGGCGGGGTTGGGCCTTGACGGTTTGGGAGTGGCCCTGTCCAAAAGCGGGCAGATCGAAACAGACGGCCATTATGCAACCTCTGTTTCGGGGCTTTATGCCATCGGTGATGTGATCGACGGCCCGATGCTTGCTCACAAGGCAGAGGACGAAGGCGTCGCGTTGGCCGAATTACTGGCCGGTCAAAAGCCGCATGTGAATTATGATGTGATCCCCGGCGTGATCTATACCCACCCCGAGGTCGCAAGCGTCGGCAACACCGAAGAGACGCTCAAGGCGGCTGGACACGACTACAAGGTCGGCAAGTTCAGCTTTATGGGCAACGGGCGGGCAAAGGCGAATTTTGCCGGCGAGGGGTTTGTGAAAATTCTTGCAGACGCCAAATCCGACCGGATTCTGGGGGCGCATATAATTGGCCCGATGGCGGGCGATTTGATTCACGAGATCTGCGTCGCCATGGAGTTCGGTGCCAGTGCCGAAGACCTTGCGCGGACCTGTCACGCCCATCCGACCTATTCCGAAGCCGTACGCGAGGCGGCTATGGCGTGTGGCGACGGGGCCATCCACGCCTAGATCCCATCAGGGGCGTCGCCGTTTTTCGAATTGGCGCGCCCCGTTCGCACGATTGAAGCCGGCGTGCCGGTCTGGGCTGTTGCCCTGACATCCGGGCATCATCAACCGGAAAAGAAGCGGCCACAGGTTCTGGCATCTGCCGCAAGGCTTCAGTAAGAACAGCATCATGAATTGGCGCAGGAGCAGGCCGTGACAAAAATTACCCCCCAGCCGGGCATTATGGATATCGCGCTTTATCAGGCCGGCGAAAGCCGCATCGAGGGCATTTCCGAGGTCTTGAAACTCAGCTCGAACGAGAACCCTTTCGGGGCCAGCCCCAAAGCCCGCGAGGCCGTGATGGCTTCGGTCAGTGCGCTGCATCTTTATCCCTCTACGGATCATGCCGGATTGCGTCAGGCGATCGGGCAGGTTCACGGGCTGCGCATGGAGCAGATTATCTGCGGTGTCGGTTCGGACGAGATCATCACCCTGTTGTGTCAGGCTTTCGCCGGGCCGGGGCTTGAGGTTTTGCAGACCGAGCACGGGTTCGGCATGTACCGGATTTCTGCGCTGGCCGCAGGTGCAACCCCGGTCGAGGCGCGCGAAAAAAGCCGTGTGACCGATGTTGATGCGCTGCTTGCTGCGGTGACCCCGCGCACGCGGTTGGTGTTTATCGCCAATCCAAACAACCCGACAGGCACCATGATCGACGCCCAAGAGGTTGCGCGCCTTGCCGACGGTCTCCCGCAGGGGTGTTTGCTGGTTCTGGACGGAGCGTATGCCGAATATGTCGATGGCTACGACGGTGGTGCGTCTCTGGTCGAGGCGCGCGACAATGTTGTAATGACGCGCACCTTCTCGAAACTCTACGGATTGGGCGGGCTGCGGATCGGTTGGGGCTATGCGCCGCGTGCGATCATTGATGTGCTCAACCGCGTGCGCGGGCCGTTCAACCTGTCGGGAACAGCGCTTGTTGCGGCGCAGGCGGCGGTGCTTGATCAGGAGTTTGCCGCGTGGTGCCAGGTTGAAAATGCACGGTTGCGAACGTGGCTGGCAGAGCAACTGGCCGCGTTGGGTGTTCCGTCTGACGCACCGATGGCCAATTTTGTTCTGGCCCGCTTTGCCAACCCCGCCGAGGCCAACGCGGTGGA
Source organism: Paracoccaceae bacterium (assembly GCA_047629975.1). Taxonomy (GTDB): domain Bacteria; phylum Pseudomonadota; class Alphaproteobacteria; order Rhodobacterales; family Rhodobacteraceae; genus JBLHUT01. The sequence continues at coordinate 8,027 of JBLHUT010000128.1, read as the reverse complement.
TGCCGCCCTGAAGGCCGAGGGCATCCTTGTGCGGCGCGTGGCAGGGTACGGCCTGCCGGAGTGTTTGCGTATCACGGTCGGCGATGAAACGGCCTGCCAGCGTGTGGTGAACACGGTTGCGGCATTCAAGACCGGACAGGTGGCATGATTTACAAGCGCGTGGCGTTGATCGGGCTTGGATTGATCGCGTCGTCCATGTGCCATGCCATGCGGCGGGCGGGGTTGGTCGAAGAGATCGTGGGCACCGCGCGTTCTGCACAGACCCGTGCGATCGCTCGTGAGGACGGGTTGTGCGATGTCGTGTTCGACACTGCTGCCGAGGCGGTGAAAGACGCCGATCTGGTCGTTTTATGCGTGCCGATCGGGGCCATGGGCGCGGTTGCCGAAGAAATCGCACCGCATCTTGCGACCGGCGCAACCGTGACGGACGTGGGGTCTGTCAAGCGCGCTGTGGTGGATGCGGTCGCGCCGTTTTTACGCCCTGATATCCACTTTATTCCGGGTCATCCGCTGGCCGGGACCGAGCATTCTGGCCCGCGCGCAGGGTTTGCCAGCCTGTTTGACGAACGCTTTTGCCTGTTGGTGGCCGATGAAACGACCGACCCTGTTGCACTTGAAAACTTGCGCGCGCTTTGGGTGGGGATGGGGGCCAAGGTCGAAGAGATGGATGCCGATCACCACGATCTGGTTTTGGCTGTCACCAGCCACGCCCCGCACCTGATTGCGTACACGATGGTGGGTGTGGCCGATGATCTGCGCCGTGTCACCGACAGCGAAGTCATTCGGTATTCAGCCGCCGGTTTTCGCGATTTCACCCGGATTGCGGCCAGTGATCCGACGATGTGGCGCGATGTGTTTTTGAACAACAAGGACGCCACCCTGGAGATTCTGGGGCGTTTCACCGAAGAGCTGTTCGCCCTTCAGCGGGCGATCCGTGTGGGGGACGGCGATCACCTGTTTGAATATTTCACGCGCACGCGGGCGATACGGCGGGGCATTATCGAAGCCGGGCAGGACACGGACGCCCCTGATTTCGGGCGAACGAAAACCCGCAAGGTCTAGCGCTCCCCGAACGGCGTTAGCGCAACACAAACCGTGGTGCCGCAGCGATCGGCAGCGGCCCGAAGAATGTGCGCCCACCCCGGAACCGCAGCGGGATATCAAGCGTTTGCGCGTTGCCCGAAAAACGTTGCGCCAATTCCAGAACGCGGATCAGGCTTGGCAACAAGGTCTCTGGAATTGCGCCTGATTGCGCTCCGATATCTACAATTTCCCTCCAGTTGCGGGCCTTTATCACAATTTCGCCGGTCGGGCTTCCGGTTGCATCTACGTCAAAGCCACCTGCAAGGCTCAGGTTCAGCTGCCCCCAGGTGGCCGACAGTTTGCGAATATCGACGCGCGTCGGCTGCGGGCGGGCGACTTCGATCGCGAACCTGTCCCAAGGCGCGGAAAAGGCGACGGTTGCATCGCCGCTCAGACTGGCAAATTGCTCGGGGGGTTGTTGCGTTCCGCTCAATCCACCCAGTGCCGCAGGCAACGCCACGGGAAGGCGCAGCCTGATGGCCTCGATCCCGATCCGGTGGCTGTTTGCCGCAATGCCGGGTTCGGTCGCAAGCCGCAATTGCTCCGCCCCCATGCTCCACCCCAGATCAGAGGCGATCTCGAGATCGTCAAACACCAAAGACGTTCGCTCAAGTGTCAGCGCGGTATTGGCCGCCAGCACAACACTGCCTTGGGACTTTGAGCCGGTCAGGGTCAGCGTCTCGAGGGGGGTTTGCAGGGTCTGCGTGTCGGGCCAGACCACGATGACGTGGTTCGGTTTGTAACTCAGGGCCAAAAGCTGGAAAAACGGCGCCTGCCACGCCCAGCCGGTTTCAGGGTCGGCAAGGGCAAGGTCGCTCAGGGTGGTGTCGAAGCGGTTGGGAAACCCCTGCACGGTAATGTCGCTCCACTCGGCCTGCCAGCCTTGGTCGCGGCGCGCCTCGAGCCATCCGGAGACACCCGATTTTAGCCCGCTCGCCCCCACGAACCAGTAGCCACCCCACAAAACCGAGACACCAATGATCAGGATCATCAATCGTTTCATCGTTATTGGTCCTTTTCCCCAGCCTGCGGATCGGGTTTACAGAGGGTCGTGCGTACTTGCCAGAGAAGGATGACAAAAAATGGCCCCGGAAGACCTCTCCGAGCTTTGGGTGTTCGGCTACGGCAGTTTGATCTGGCATCCCGGCTTTCCGGTCGCCGAACAACGGATCGCAACGCTGAGCAACTATCGGCGGGCTTTTTGCATGAGTTCGATCCATCACCGCGGTACGGATGCCGACCCGGGACTTGTTCTGGCGCTTGATGTTGCCGCCGGGGCATCTTGCAGGGGTGTCGCATTTCGCGTGACACCCGGCGCCGAGGCCGAAACCCTTGCAAATTTGCGCGAACGCGAGCTGGTGTCGTCGGCCTATTACGAAGACATCATTGACGTAACCCTCGAAGGGGGCGGGCCGCTCAAGGCGCTCAGCTACATCGTGGATCGCGGGCATATCCAGTATTGCGGTGATCTCTCTTTGGAAAAACAGGCGCAAATTATCGCAAGCGCCGTGGGGGGGCGCGGGCCCAACACCGAATACTTGTGGAACACGGCGGATCACCTGCGCGGGCTCGGAATCGAGGATCACGACCTGAATTGGCTCTCGGACCGTGTTCGGGCCTTGATTTAACTTGTAAACTCGGGTCTTTGCGCTTGGTAATTCTGTTACAATGCTCGTATCGTAGCTGCGCAATAAAAGGTCCGGAACCCGTTTCATGGTGATGATCGACACGGCCGAGGCCGAGCCCCAATTCGCGCAACCTGTGCGGCAAATAACGTTGATGCTTCTGGTGATCATTCTGGTCAGTGCCGGAAGCTACCTTCTGTTCGAGCAGTTGAAACCGGTGCTGAATGCCAATCCCTTCCTCAACGGGTTGATATTGGCTGTTTTTGTGGTCGGGCTTTTGGCCACGTTCTGGCAGGTGGTGCAACTTATTATTTCGGTCAACTGGATCGAAGGATTTGTGATCGATGCGCCGGGGCAGGTCGATGCGCGCGCGCCGCGCTTGCTGGCGCCTTTGGCCGCGTTGATGCGCAGCCGCGGCAAGCGCGTCCAGATCAGCCAGACCTCGGCACGTTCGATCCTTGATTCTGTGGCCACCCGCATCGAAGAAGCCCGCGACATTACCCGCTACATCGTCAGCCTTTTGATTTTTCTGGGTCTGCTGGGCACGTTTTATGGCCTAGCGACGACTGTGCCTGCGGTGGTTGACACGATCCGCTCGCTTGCTCCGCAAGAGGGCGAGGCGCAGGCGGCGGTGTTCGGGCGGCTGATGCAGGGGCTCGAGGCGCAACTGGGCGGCATGGGCACGGCATTTGCCTCTTCGCTGTTGGGGTTGGCTGGATCGTTGGTGGTGGGTTTGCTCGAATTGTTCGCAAGTCACGGTCAGAACCGGTTTTACCGCGAACTCGAAGAATGGCTGTCGTCGATCACCCGTTTGGGTTTGGCCTCGGGGGGCGACGGGGAAAATGCGGGGGATGCAGGAAACGCCGTGGCGTTGATTGATTATATGGCCCAGCAGATGGATACCCTGACACAAGCCATGGCCCGCACTGACCGGAACAGGGCGGCCTCTGACGAGCAGATCGGGGCGTTGATCGCGTCTGTCGGGCAACTCACCCATCGTCTGGAGCAAGGCGAGAGCCAGACCGCGCAAGCCTTGATGCACGTGGCACAGGGCCTTGAACAACAGGCCGCTCGCCCTGCGCAGGACGTGTCGAGCGGGGGCGACGGCGCCGATCCCGAAAGCCGGATGCACCTGCGCTCGATCGATGTGCACCTGTTGCGCATCCTCGAAGAGATGTCAGCGGGACGTCAGGAAACTGTCGGAGAACTCAGGCAGGACATCTCGAAGTTGACCCGAGAAATCCGCCGGTCCCGAAATGCGCAGCAAGGTGCTGCGGATACTGGCGAGGAATAGCCGGCATGTCGTTGCAGCGGCGGGGCAGCAACCGGATCAACTCGACGATCTGGCCGGGATTTGTGGATGCAATGACCGCGCTTTTGCTGGTTCTGATGTTCGTGCTGTCCATTTTTATGATCATGCAGTTTTTGTTGCAGGAAACGATCTCGACGCAAGACGCCGAACTTGACGAGCTGGCGTCCGAGGTGTCGTTGCTGGCAGAATCGCTGGGGCTTGAACGGGCGCGCAATTCGACGCTTGAGGCACGTGCGGGACAGCTTGATGATCAATTGGCCACGGCACGCGAGCAAACGGACACGCAGGCAAGTCTGATCGCGACCCTTACGTCGCAGGTGGCGAGCCGGGACCGGCAACTGGCCAGTGCCGAGACCGCCCTGTCGCGTTTTGAGGATCAGGTCGTGGCGCTTTTGTCAGAGCGTGATGCCGCGCGGGCCCAAGGGGTGCGGCTGAGTGCGGATCTGGCCACGCTCGACGCGACCCGGCGCGATCTTGTTTCGCAGCGCGACGCGCTTGATCTTGCGTTGGCCTCCGCACGCAGCGAAGTGGATGCACAGGCCGAGGCCGCGCGCCTTGCGGCTGCGCGCAAAGAGGCGCTTGACGCATTGATCGCCGACTTGCGTGCGCAGAACACCCGGATCAACGAGGCCGCGGGCCTGTTGCAGGAACAGTTCACGCAAGAGCAAGCCGCAACAGCCTCGCTTGAGCAGCAAGTACAGGCCGCGCGCGCGGAAAACGTCGCCCTTGCACAAGCGCTCAGCGATGAAGAACGGGCGCGGATTACAGAGGCTGCCGCCGCTAAAGCCCTGCGCGCGCGTCTGGCCGGTGCGACTGACGAACTGACCGCGATGACCCTCGCGTTAGAGCAAAAGCGCCGGGAGGCAGAGGAAACCCTGACGCTTCTGGCCGCAAGCCGGGGGGCGCAGGCCGATCTGAACGCGCGCCTTGCCGAAGCCTTGCTTCAGGGTGAGGCGCTGACCAGCCGGTTGGAGGAGAGCGTTGCTCAAGGCGTGGCCGCACAAGGTGACGCCGCGCTGGAGCGTGCTCAACTCGAGGCGGCACTGGCCAGCTCAGCGGCTGAGCGGCAGCGTTTGCGCTCTGTCATCGCCCGTCTGGAGGCGCAACTCCTTGATCAAAGTCTGACGGCGCAAAATGACGTTGCGGCGTTGCAGGGACAGATTTCCGCGCTGGTTAGGGATGTCGAGAACTCCACGTCCGACCGTGATGCGCTACAGGCACAACTGGGGACGGTCACCTCCGCGTTGAACGGTACGACGTCCGACCGTGATGCGCTGCAGGCGCAGCTTGGGACGGTCACCTCCGCCTTGAACGGCATGACGTCCGACCGTGATGCGCTTCAGGCACAACTGGGGACGGTCACCTCCGCTTTGAACGGCACGACGTCCGACCGTGATGCGCTACGGGCGCAACTGGGGACAGTCACCACCGCGTTGAACGGCATGACGTCCGACCGTGATGCGCTACAGGCGCAGCTGGGGGCGGTCAGCTCCGCGTTGAACGGCATGACGTCCGACCGTGATACGCTTCAGGCGCAACTCGGCATGGCAATGTCTGATTTCGAGCGTGCCACGGCGGACCGTGACGCGCTGAGGATACGTTTGGCAGCAATGGGCACCGATCTGGAAAGCACAAATCTGGACCGGGACACATTGCGCGCGCAGGTTTCTGTGCTTCGGGCGGACCTTGACGAGGCGCGTGCGGCGCGCCTTGCTCTTGTGGCTGATCTTGATGGTGCGCGGAGGCGGGTTGCAGCGCTGGAACAGGATCTGGATGACAGCGCGAAAACCGGTTTCGATCTGCAATCCGCGGTCGAGTCTCTTGGGCTGGAGCGCGCCGATCTTCGAACTGCTCTGGAGAGCGAAAGGGCCGAAACGCGGCGTCTTGCGGATGCGTTGGCACAATTGGGAGCCTTGCGGCGCAACTTGACGCAACAGGTGGCGGTACTTGGGCGCGCGCGCGATGCGCTTGCCGCGCAAATTGCGATGCTGGAAGCAGATGGCGTCGCCGCCGATGCCGCCGCGCAGCTTGATGCGACACAGGCCGCCGAGGCGCTTGCCCGGCTTCGCACAGATCTGGGTCAGGCGCGTGCAACGATTGTTGCGCTTGAAACCGAGGTTTCCGGACTCAGAACGGCCGTTACGGGGGCTGCAAGTGTGCGCGAACAACTGGCAGCGGCACTGGCCGCGAAGCTGGCGGCTGAAACAGCCCGCGCCGAGGCGCTTACCCAAGCAGAGCAAAAGGCGGCCCTGCTCTCGCAAGCAAACACGACCCTGTCGGCGCAAGCGGCGCAGTCTGCGGAAGCACAGCGCAAAATTGCTTTGCTCAACGAACAGGTTGCCGCCCTGAGGGGGCAGCTGGGCGCGTTGCAGGGGATCCTCGACGAATCCCGAAACCGTGATAGCACCGCAAATGTGCAGATACAGGCGCTTGGCAATCAATTGAACGCGGCATTGGCGCAGGTCGCCTCCGAAGAGCGACGTCGGGCGAGTCTGGAAGAAGCCGAACGCCGCAGGCTTGAGGAAGAGACGCGCCGGCTGGCCGCGGAGGCGAAAGAACTCTCCGCCTACCGCTCGGATTTCTTTGGCCGGTTGCGGCAGATCCTCGGGGATCAGGAAGGTGTGCGGGTTGTTGGTGACCGGTTTGTCTTTTCTTCCGAGGTCTTGTTCCCCCCCGGTGGTGCTGAACTATCTGCGGCGGGCCAACAGGAAATGGACAAAATTGCAACAATTTTGCGCACTATCGCAGTTGAGATCCCGTCCGAGATCGATTGGGTCATCCGCGTGGATGGCCATACCGACAACGTGCCGCTGTCAGGAGAAGGCGCGTTTGTGGACAACTGGGAGCTTAGTCAGGCGCGGGCGTTGTCGGTCGTGCGCTACATGGTCGGGTCGTTGGGTATTGCGCCGGACCGGCTTTCGGCGAATGGTTTTGGCCAGTATCAGCCGATCAATCCCGATGACAGCCCCGAGGCGCGCGCCCAGAACCGCAGGATCGAGCTCAAGCTTACAGAGAAATAACGTTCAGTCCTTGGTCAGCCGCAAGGTTACGTCCTTGACCCCCAGCGTTTGTTGATCGCGTGTCAGGGTAACGGTGCCCGTGTAGAGACCGGCAGGCCAGCCTGATGGCGGGGTTCGTTTGCCAACGGCGCGCATGACGAGGGGCTGTGTTTTTGCAAGTGTTTCGCCGTGTTCGACGACAACCCCGTCGGGGCCGTTCAAAATAATATGCAGACGGTCGTCGGCCTGTGCTGCAAATGCCAGCACCCAGATAACAAGCGCGGGCATGTCGCTGCGCCGTTGAGGTGGGTCTGGCAGACCTCTTTGGACCTCGGCCAATGTTGGTACACGGTCGCTAAAGCCGACTGATACCAACCCGCCTGCGGTATAATCGAGTGCAGGAGTCCACATCTGGGCTGCGGTCCCGTCGCACTTTGTGTCAGCACGATTTGCTAGAAACGGGTCGGCATTCTCGCCGTTTCGGAGCAACGTAAAATGAAGGTGCGGGAAAGAGGTCTTACCACTCATTCCGATGTCTGCCAAACGTGCACCGGCGGTGACCCGGTCGCCTGTTTTTACCACAAGGCTGTCCAGCTTGAGGTGGCAATACAACGACTGGACGCCGCCGCCGTGATCAATGCGCACACCGTTGCCGCATTCGATACCCGAGAGGGCCGCCACGGAACTGGACGTTGCGATGGTGTCGGGCACTGAATTGCGGGTCGCCACGACCCGTCCGTTGGCAACCGCCTTGACGGCAACGCCCGCCTCCATTGCTGCAATCGAAGGAAGGGCGAAATCCGTGCCGGAATGGTCGTCCCCCGCCAGGGTGCCGCAAGCGAAATCCAGGACTTTGCCGGGGCGCGGGTCGTGATCCATCAGCCGTTGGATATAGCAATCCGATCCCAGAACGCAGTCGACGGGCTGAACCAGATCAAGTGCCTGTGCCTGTGGCCCCCAAAAAAGCGCCAGCACCAAAATGACAAAAGGCGCCCAAGGGCGCCTCCG
>JBLHUT010000127.1:0-9957 GCA_047629975.1 Paracoccaceae bacterium | reverse complement strand
CGCACGTCCGGCCCCGAAACCGCCCGAGACCATCGGCGCCTGACGGCTGCCAAAAAACCGCAGGGCCGCGCGTGTGTCGGCTCCGTTGGGGCGGCGCAGAAAAAGCCGTTCTGTCTCGATCAAAGGGGTCAGCATGACCGCAGGCTCCCCGCAGCAAAGGCACACACACAAGTCATTATTTCTTTTTCCCGAAACCGCTTAGTCCGGGCGGCAAGCCACCACCGCCAAGCCCGGGCAATCCGCCTTTGGGCATCATGGCGGCGGCCTTTTGCATTGCAGCAGGGTCCATACCCATGCCGGCCATGTCGGGGCCGCCTTTGCCAAGCATCCCCTTCATCGCGTTCTTGAGCATGCCGCCCTTGCCCATCTTTTTCATCATATCGGCCATTTGACGGTGCATCTTGAGCAATTTGTTCAGCTCGCTGACCTCAAGGCCCGCGCCTTTGGCGATCCGCTTTTTGCGGCTGGCTTGCAGCAATGCAGGGTTGGCGCGCTCTTTCTTGGTCATGGAGTTGATCAAGGCGATTTGCCGCTTCAGGATATTGTCGTCAAAGCCGGCCTTGTCCATTTGCTTTTGCATCTTGCCCATGCCGGGCATCATGCCCATCATCCCTTCCATGCCGCCCATCTTGAGCATCTGGTCAAGCTGGCCGCGCAGGTCGTTCATATTGAACTGACCCTTCTGGAAGCGGCGCATCATGCGCTCTGCCTGTTCGGCCTCGATGGTTTCTTGTGCCTTTTCAACAAGCGAAACGATATCGCCCATGCCAAGGATACGACCGGCGATTCGCTGCGGGTGGAATTCCTCAAGCGCATCAAGCTTTTCGCCAAGGCCCACAAACTTGATCGGCTTGCCTGTAACAGCGCGCATCGACAACGCGGCACCGCCACGGCCGTCGCCGTCCATCCGGGTCAGGACAACGCCGGTCACGCCGATTTTGCTGTCAAATTCCGCGGCAACGTTCACGGCATCCTGACCGGTCAAACCGTCAACGACCAACAATATTTCGCGTGGCGAGGTCAGGTTGCGAACTGCCTCGACTTCGTCCATCAACACTTCGTCGATATGCAGGCGACCGGCAGTATCGAGCATGTAGACGTCGTAACCGCCCAAAGTTGCCTGTTGCTTGGCGCGTTTCGCGATCTGTACAGGCGTTTCGCCCTTGACGATGGGCAGGGTGTCGACACCGATCTGCACGCCCAGAATCGCCAACTGCTCCATGGCGGCCGGGCGGTTGACGTCCAGCGAGGCCATCAGCACCCGCTTGCCGTTTCTGCTGGTCAGACGTTTGGCCAGCTTTGCGGTTGTTGTGGTTTTGCCAGACCCTTGCAGACCGACCATCAGGATCGGCGCAGGCGGGTTGTCTACCTTCAGTTCACCGGGCTCGGCGTCGCTTCCGGACAGCACATGCACCAGTTCGTCATGCACGATCTTGACGACTTGCTGGCCGGGGGTGACCGATTTCGTCACAGCCTGACCGGTGGCCTTTTCCTGTACGGCATTAACAAAATCGCGGGCCACGGACAGCGAGACATCTGCCTCGAGCAACGCGACGCGAACCTCGCGCAGGGCGACTTTTACGTCGTCCTCGGACAAGGCACCCTGACGGGTCAGCTTGTCAAAAACACCCGAGAGCCGTTCGGACAGATTTTCAAACATGGCTGAGGCCCTCCGTCGGCATCCGTTCACGAGATACTTCCCGGCGGGAAGCGATGACACAAAGACCGAAGGCACCGGTGGGCGCAACGCGCTGACCGATGGCGATCCCTGCAAAAGCAATGGGACCGGAAGCGTATGACTTCCGGGAATACTGGGCGTTTATGCCTGTGCGAAGGTCAAGTCAAGCCAAACCAAGGCTGTGCGGTGTAAACGTCACTGAGGCACGCAAGTTCGAAAAGCGGATTGCCGCGCAACCATGACCGCAAAGCATCAAGCCTGCGAATTTATGAGCAAACAATTCTTTTCCGACCAATATTCTTTGGCTTACGGTCTGAAAATTTTATATTCGGGAATGGCGCGCTGGGGAGGATTCGAACCCCCGACCCCTTGATTCGTAGTCAAGTACTCTATCCAACTGAGCTACCAGCGCGTGTTGGTCGGGATAGTGCGAGCGGTCAGGCAATGCAAGCGCAAAAACGGTGTTTTTTCATGGCAAACGAGTCGTAGCGGATTTTCGTGGCAAAAGGCTTGGCCGACGACTGGCCCCGACGACTGGCCCCGACGACTGGCCCCGACGACTGGCCCCGACGACTGGCCCCGACGACTGGCCCCGACGACTTTGGCCGACGACTGGCCCCGACGACTGGCCCCGACGACTGGCAAGCGAACTCATGCGATCTGTGGTCGAACGCGGGTCGGGGCGTCTGTGGTGTCGATCACTGTCTTCGGTAGAACGAGTGTGAACTGCGTACCCTCCGGGCCGGTGTGCTTCAGTTCCAGACGCCCGCCATGCCCGCGTACCAGATCGTCGGCTATGGCAAGGCCAAGACCGGTTCCACCTTTGCGGGATCCGCCCGAAAACGGCTGGAACAGATATTCGCGGGCTTTCGGCGGCAGGCCGGGGCCGGTGTCGCGGACTGTGATGTGCCAATCGGTGTCTTGGTCGCTGCTGGAAATGACGATCTCGCCCGGGGCGCCGGTGGCTTCGATGGCCTGTCTGGCGTTGCGGACGAGGTTGGACAGGATGCGGTGCAACTGCTCGCTGTCGGCGCGCAGGGTGAAGCCTGCGGGGATCTGCCCGCGCAGGGTGACCGGCGATCCTTCGCAGGCCAATTGCTCGCTTTCCAGAACGTCTTCGACAATCGGTGCCAGCTTGAGCATCGTCAAGGCGGGGGGCGGTTCCTCGGCCTTGCCAAATGCCAGCGTCCCCTCGCACAGATTGACCGCACGGCTGATCGAATTCACCAACTTCGGCACAACGCGGCGCACGGCCGGATCGCCACTCGAATCGACCCTGTCGGCAAAGAGTTGCGCCGTGGTGAGGATGTTGCGCAAATCATGGCTGACCTTTGCCACGGCGCTTCCCAATTGTGCCAGACGCTCTTTCTGGCGCAACGCTCCTGTCAGTTGCAGCTGCATCGACTGCAATGCTTCCTCGGCCTCGCGCAATTCGCGCACGCTGGCCTGGGGCTGGATGATCCGCCGGTTGTCTTCGGGGGCGGCGGCATAGCTTTGCATGTGGCTGACCACGCGTTTGATCGGGGTCACCAGCAGCCTGCGGACGGCAAGAAACAAAAGAGCCGCCGTGATGGCGGAAATAACGGCTGACAGGGCCAGAATACGAACTCCGTAGTCGATCATTCTGGCCCGCAGGTCTGCTGTTCCCAGCGTCACCTCGATAGAGATGCCCGCCTGTCGTACAGGCGCGCCGATAATCCGCACCACCCGTGGCTCCGGGTCGAGCAACTGTATCACGGCATCGCGGATCAACCCGAAGGCGGGCGGATCGCGCAGGTCATAGGTCGCCACGATGGGCTGCGGCACGGGCGATGACAGCATCAATTCGCGCCGCTCGTTCCGTTGCAAAACGACGTTCATCACACCGGCACTTTCCAGCAGTTCTTTTTCAAGCGCCTCGTCGAGCATGTCTTCGGCGAGCAGGGCAAGGCTTGCGATCTGGGCACGCTCCAGCCTGTCGAGCAGGTAGTCTTCCCTGTAGCGCGCAACCGAAGGCAGGAAGATCATGATCTCTGCCAGCATGACAAACACCACTGTCAGCATCAAAAAACGTCCGGAGAGTGAATTCAGAAACATGCCTGCCTTGGTCCTTCTGATCCATTTTCCGGATGAGTGCCCCGAGCAGGGCCTAGGGCAGCCAGCGTTGAACCAGCCCGACAACCTTTTTCACCGTATCGTTTTTAAACAGTCTTGGTGAGAAGTAAGCACCCGCAGCGCGTTTGTTAACCTCTGACAGGGTCGGATAGGGCAACACGGTGTTCGCAATCGCCGACATTTTCAGGTTATTGGCAATCGCCATCGCCCACATGCCGATCAATTCACCGGCTTGGGCACCGGCAATAGAGGCACCAACCGGACGCCCCTTGACGATCATCACTTTGATGAGGCCCTTTGTTTTACCCTCGGCAATCGCACGGTCGTTCTCGTGGTACGGGAAACGGACGATCTCGAGCGCGCGGCCATGGGCCTTTTGGGCCTGTGCCTCGGTCAGTCCCACATGGGCCAGTTCGGGGTCGGTGTAGGTGGCCCAGGGGATATGCCGTGTGGTTGCCTTGGCCGGCAGCCCGAACAGCGCCGAGCGGATCACGATACCCGCATGATAGCCGGCAACATGGGTGAATTGCAGCCCGCCCGCCGCGTCGCCCACAGCATAGACCCGCCGGTTCGACGGGCTGCGCAGGCCTGCATCGACCTTGACGGCACGGTCATGGGCCACGCCGCCGGCTTTCAGGTCAAGCTTGTCGATATTCACCTTGCGCCCGACAGCCATCAACAAATGCGAACCCATGAAGATCTGGCCATCCGCAGTCTCTACGGTGATATTCCCGTCGGTGCCGCTGATCTTGCTGGCTTGCTGGCCCTCGATAATCTCGATCCCCTCGGCGCGCAGGTTTTCAAGGACGATTGCGGCCATCTCCGGATCATCCTTGCCCATTGCCTTGAGGCCTTCCAGAACGGTCACCTTACTGCCCAGCCGGATGTGCGCCTGCGCCATCTCAAGCCCGATCGGGCCGCCGCCGATGATAATCAGGTGCTCGGGCCGCTCGCGCAGATCAAAGATCGTCTCGTTGGTATGATAAGGGGTCGCTTCGATGCCGGGGATCGGCGGGACAAACGGCGAAGAACCGGTGGCGATGACAAACCGCCGTGCTTCGATAATCGTGTCACCAGCCTGCACTTCGGTCTTTGAGATGAACCGCCCGAATTCGCGTATCACGTTTACCCCGAAGCCTTCGAACCGCTCTTGGCTGTCCACAGGCGCGATTGTTTCGATCACTTTATGTACGTGATCCTTGGCGGCGGCATAGTCGATGGTCGGGGCGACGGGGCTGACGCCAAAGGCCTGACCGGACTGCATCGCGTGGGCGTGCTTGCCCGCAGCAATCAGGGCCTTTGACGGTACGCACCCGTAGTTCAGGCAATCGCCGCCCATTTTGTGCCCTTCCAGCAGCACCACGCTGGCCCCCATTTGTGCAGCCCCTGCCGCGATGGACAATCCGCCGGACCCTGCGCCGATAATGCAGATATCTGTTTTGATACGATCCATGATTTACAGACCTTTCTTGCCGCGAAGGGCTTTGAGCACGATGGGAAGCGCCGCAAGGGCACACAGGCCGAGGATCGGCAACAGAATGTGCGGTTCGAAAATAATGCCAAGGTTCGGGGTCTCGCCGCGGGCAAAGACCTCTCCCAACCCGGCACCAACAGAGGTGTAAACAACCGCGCCGGGGATGATGCCGATAAAGGTCGTGATGACAAATCGCCCGACCGGCACACCGACCAAAGCCGGCACAAGATTCGCGACAAAAAACGGCACGGCAGGCACCAGCCGGATCAGAAAGAGCATTTCCCACTGGTTCTGGTCGATGCCGGCCTTGATCTTCTTGACGACCCCCTCCGAGCTGTTCATCCGCGCGGCCAGCTTGTCGCCCAGCCCGTATTGGGCCGCCAGAAAGATGAGCGTGGCCCCGACCGTTGCGCCGGTGATGTTGAACAGCGCGCCGGGAAAGGTCGCGAAAAGAAAGCCGCCGGTCAGCGTCGCGATCGTGGCCCCGGGCAAAGAAAAGGCAACAATGACAACATAGACAGCAATAAACCCCAGAACCGTCAGCAGATAATTCGCGTCCCGAAACGCGATCAATGTTTCACGATTGTCCGACAGCGCGTCAAAGTTCAGGTAATCCTTGAGTGTGAGCGCACCGATCACCGCAATGACTGCGATGGCGATAAGTGGCAGGTTCTTGATCAGGGCATTTTGCGCCTTTGGCTGTTCGGGGGCATTCGTCATGTCAGTCATTTTTCCAGTGTCCGGTTGAGAAGGTCAGGCCGTCGTCTTTGTTCAGGTTAAATGCCTGTGATACGGCTTGGGTGGTAGGGGCATCACGGCTGGTTGATGGGAAACTGCATTTCCGTTACCAAAGCGTGCCATTGACAGCCCGACTGTAACATCGGGACGGGGTATTGCGCCGATTGTTGCAAAAAGCTGGCTCGGGTTGATTGACTTGCGTGGAATCTGCGCCTAACAGACGGGCTTCGAACACTAGTGACCTTCGAATCCGGTTGAGTCCGGTTTGGGTCGATCATACGGAGAAGTCGCAATGAAACGTACCTTTCAGCCATCGAACCTCGTTCGCAAGCGGCGCCACGGCTTTCGCGCCCGTATGGCGACAAAAGCTGGCCGCAAGATCCTGAACGCACGTCGTGCCAAAGGCCGCAAGGTGCTCTGCGCATAAGCGCCGGGCGCGATCCAGTTATGGAACGCGGGTCCTTGGGACAAAAGACGATCGAGACCGCCAAGGCTCTGCCTCTGGCGGTTTCTATGCGTACCGTAGTCTTGTCTAAACGTGCAGATTTCCTTAGGGTAGCGCGTGCGCGCAGGCAGGCTTGTCCGGCATTCCTGATACAGGCGCGGCGTCGCGATCCCGAGGAGCCGTCAGAAGCCCCCGTGCGCGTTGGCTTTACGTGTTCCAAAAAAGTTGGCAACGCCGTTGCCCGCAATCGTGCCAAGCGCCGCTTGCGGGCTCTTGCACAGGCCGTGTTGCCGGATGCGGGGCGCGAAGGTTGGGATTATGTGCTTGTCGGGCGCAAGGATGCGACCGCCAGCCGGGACTTTTCCTTGATGCTGGAAGATCTTCGCCGCGCCATTGAAAGCGTGCACCGGAGCAAGAAATGAGCCCGCTTGCATGGTTCCTGGCCGCGCCGATCCATGCCTACCGTTTTGTTTTCTCTCCGTTGGTTGGTCGTAACTGTCGTTACCTTCCGACCTGCTCGGCTTACGGGCTTGAGGCGCTTCAGAAACACGGGGCTGTCAAAGGTGGCTGGTTGGCGCTGCGACGGATCGGGCGCTGCCATCCGTGGGGTGGTGACGGGTATGACCCTGTTCCTCCCTCGCGCAAGAGGCCGCCGAAGTCATAAAGGCCTGATTCTAGCCGGCTCCCGCCTGGACGCAAACAGGCCCCGAACCGGAGCCTGTTTTTGGTCTTTCAACAAAGGTTCAGGCGGTTCGCCAATCAAAGAAATCTGCCGGTGCACGAGCCAACAACCGTTGCGCCACATCAAGGCCGAGCTGGGCTGCATCCTCGATCGGGGCGCGCCCTTCATCAGCCAGCATCTCTGAGCCGTCCGGCCGCAGAATTTCGGCCCGCAGGTGGATTTCACCGCCTGACAGAACCGCGAGCCCTGCAATCGGTGTCTCGCACGAGCCGTCCAGCGCCCCAAGGTAGGCCCGCTCTGCCGCAAGCCTTTGTCCTGTGGGGATGTCGTGAACAGCTTCCAGCATCGCGGCCATGCGCATATCATCGGCGCGCCGCTCGATCCCGATGGCACCTTGTGCGACGGCTGGCAGGATATCGTCGGTCTCGATCGCCTGACGCGGGACTTCGTCCATCTTGAGGCGGTTCAATCCTGCACAAGCAAGGAACGTGGCCGATGCGACCCCATCACCAAGTTTGCGCAGACGCGTTTGCAGGTTTCCACGAAACTCGACAATTTGCAGATCCGGCCGCCGGAACAACAATTGCGACCGGCGCCGAAGCGACGAGGTGCCGACCACGGCCCCTTGTGGCAAGTCGGCAAATGCGGTGCCTGTCAGCGTGATGAACGCGTCGCGCACATCTTCGCGGGGCAGGTAGCAATCAAGCAACAGGCCGTCGGGCTGTGCGACCGGCATGTCTTTCATCGAGTGCACGGCGATGTCGATCGCCCCCGACAAAAGATCATCTTCGATTTCGCGTGTGAACAGGCCCTTACCGCCGATATCCTTGAGAGGACGATCAAGAATTTGATCTCCTGTGGTCTTGATAACCACAATTTCAAAGGCGTCGTGCGGCAAATCAAAGGCCTTTCCAAGCCTGGCACGCGTCTCATACGCCTGTGCCAAGGCCAGCGGAGAGCCTCTTGTACCTATTTTCAACGGGTTAGCGGGGGTGGGCAAATTTTCAATCATGCTGAACCTTCTAAATGTGTCTTGCGAGCCTGACAACTCCTTCTGTCTTGACTTCATGCCACTTTTCTCCGACCCAAAGGGAATACGAGGAAGGAACAGACCCTAATGACCAGCCAGAAATTGATGATGCGCGCACTTGCGGGCGAAACATTGCCCACTCCGCCGATCTGGATGATGCGGCAAGCAGGGCGTTATTTGCCGGAATATCGTGCGACGCGGGCACAGGCGGGCGACTTTTTGTCGCTGTGCTACAATTCGGATCTGGCTGCCGAAGTTACCTTGCAGCCCATCCGGCGCTATGGATTCGACGCGGCGATCCTGTTTGCGGATATTTTGCTGCTGCCGCAGGCTTTGGGTGCGGACCTGTGGTTCGTGACGGGCGAAGGGCCGCGGCTTTCGACGATCACAACCGATGCCGATTTTGCCCCGATCAAGGGCAAGGACGATATCCACGACCACCTTGCGCCTGTCTATGAGACGGTGCGCATCCTGTCGCGCGAACTGCCGAAAGAGACGACATTGATCGGATTTGCTGGCGCACCTTGGACTGTGGCCACTTATATGATTGCCGGACGCGGTACGCCGGATCAGGGTCCTGCCCATGCCCTCAAGGCAGAGAATCGACCGCTGTTCGAAGCGCTCCTGAACCGGTTGACCGATGCCACGATCGAGTATCTGTCGATGCAGATCGAAGCCGGCGCCGAAACGGTCAAGCTGTTCGACAGCTGGGCAGGCTCGCTCAAGGGCGATGACTTTACGAAATATGCGCTTGAGCCTGCCAAAAAAATCATTGCGGAGCTAAAGGCGCGTCACCCGCATGTGCCAATCATCGCGTTCCCGCGTGAGGCGGGCAACGGATATATCGGATTTGCCAAAGCGACGGGGGCCGATTGTGTGGCCATCGACAATTCGGTGTCGGCCGGCTGGGCTGCAGAGCATGTGCAGGTTGACGGCTGCGTGCAGGGCAACCTTGCGTCGCGTCATATGGTTACCGGTGGGCAGGACTTGGTGGATGAAACCCGCGAAATCGTAAAGACGCTGTCAAAAGGGCCGCATATTTTTAACCTTGGTCACGGAATCACGCCGGATGCCGATCCTGAAAATGTGGCTTTGATGATCGAGACAGTACGCGCTACAGTTACCGCCTGATCGAAAAAAAGGCCGCCCACCACTTGTTGCGGGTTCGGGCGGCCTGTCGCGCGGCACCTCAAAATTTGGATAACGCAGTGTTAAAACACTAGAGCAGGAGGGGAATGTCCCCTCCTGTTTGCATTTGCAATCAGCCTGTTTTCAGATCCATTTGGCAAGTGGTGGCAGGCTCATCAGCACTGCATTCGCGTCATGGCCAGTCTCTAGTCCGAATTTGGTGCCTCGGTCATAAACCAGATTATACTCGGCATAGAGCCCGCGGTGAACCAGTTGGGCCTCTTTGTCAGCGTCTGTCCAGGGGGCGTTGCGGTGCTTTTCGGTGATGGGAAGATACGCGGGAAGGAAGGCGCGCCCGACGTTCTGTGTAAAGGCAAAGTCGGCGTCCCAGTCGCCGGTGTTCAGGTCATCATAAAAGATGCCGCCAACGCCGCGAGCACGATTGCGGTGAGGGACGTAGAAATATTCGTCGGCCCACGCTTTGAACTTGTCATAATATTCGGGGTTGTGGGGGTCACAATGGTCTTTTAGGACCTGGTGGAAGGCCGCTGTGTCTTCGGGTACCTCGATGCAGGGGTTCAGGTCGGAACCGCCGCCAAACCACCACGCTTGCGGGGTCCAGAACATGCGGGTGTTCATATGGATCGACGGGGTGTGCGGGTTTTGCATATGTGCCACCAGCGAAATC
>JBLHUT010000126.1:0-9960 GCA_047629975.1 Paracoccaceae bacterium | reverse complement strand
CCGCAACCGTCAGGATGAAAGCTCGCAGGCACTACCGTCGATCAGGGTGTTGGATGTCACTTAAATCTGACCCGGTATTGTCACCGAGATTTGACCCGTTCAGTCGTTATGCTTTCTTCGTCATGATGTGGTCAATGGTGGTGTTTCCTTTCGTTTCTGTTTCGCCGTTTCGGAGCTGGCTTTGAAGCGGTAGCTGTCATTACCGGTCTCGAGGATGTGGCAGCGATGGGTTAGTCGATCAAGCAAGGCGGTGGTCATTTTGGCGTCACCAAAGACCGTTGCCCATTCGCTGAAGCTCAGGTTGGTGGTGATCACGACGCTGGTGCGCTCGTAGAGCTTGCTGAGAAGATGGAACAGCAAAGCACCGCCTGAGGTGCTGAACGGCAGATAGCCCAGCTCGTCAAGGATCACCAAATCCATCTTGATCAGCGCCTCAGCAATCTTTCCGGCTTTGCCCTGAACCTTTTCCTGTTCTAGCGCATTGACCAGTTCGACCGTCGAGAAGAAGCGAACACGTTTACGATGATGTTCGATGGCCTGAACACCAAGGGCAGTCGCGACGTGCGATTTGCCAGTGCCGGGGCCACCAATCAAGACCACATTCTCAGCAGCGTCCATGAACTCGCAGCGATGCAGTTGGCGGACCAAGGCTTCGTTGATCTCGCTGGCGGCGAAGGTAAAGCCGGAGAGGTCCTTGTAAGCCGGGAAGCGGGCGGCCTTCATATGATAGGCGATTGAGCGCACTTCACGTTCAGCCATCTCAGCTTTGAGCAGTTGCGAGAGTATCGGGACGGCAGCATCAAACGCAGGTGCTCCCTGCTCAAGCAGATCGCCGACGGCCTGGGCCATACGTCGTGCGCCAAGCACGCCTTTGGCGTGACGCATCTTCAGGCTGCGCAACATGATGACAATAGCCGCACCGGCAGGATCATGACGCATGGCGCGCACCTCCCTGCCGTAACCCGTCATAGCGCGCAACATTGGCCTCAGGTTCCTTACGCAAAGACAGCGCGGTCGGTGGCGTCACGTCAGGTTGCTCAATTTGAGTACCGTCCACCAGCCTGTGAAGCAAGTTCAGCACATGGGTCTTGATCGGCACGCCTGCCTCTAGCGCCATCTCGACGGCGCAGAGTACGTCCTGCTCGTCGTGATGCAAAACCAGTGACAGGATATCGACCATTTCCCGATCACCGCCGGGCTTGCGCAGCATAAGGCTTTGAAGCTTGCGGAAGGCATCTGGCATTTCCACGAAGGGCGCACCGTTGCGCAGCGCGCCAGGCTTACGCTGGACTACCGCCAAATAGTGTCGCCAATCATAGATGACGCGCCCAGGCGTACGGTGCGATCGTTCAATGATGCGCAGATGTTCGCACACCACCAGTCCCTCGGCGACTATCACAAGCCGTTCGGGGTAAATATGCAGGCTGACTGGCCGGTTCGCAAAGCTCGCCGGGACAGAGTAGCGGTTGCGGTCAAAGGCGATCAGACAGGTTGGCGACACACGCTTGCTCAGCTCAACAAAGCCGTCAAACGCCCTTGGTAGGGGCATCAACGCCGGCTTCTCGGCTTCCCAAGCATCAGTAATGCTCCCCTGCAAACTACCGTGTGCCGTCTCGGACCAAAGTACCTTGCAGCGATCTTCCAGCCAGTCGTTCAGGGCTTCAAGGTCTGGGAAGACGGGCGCGACCTGCCACAGTCGATGGCGCGCATCGCGGACGTTCTTCTCAACCTGGCCTTTCTCCCAGCCCGCCGCCGGATTGCAGAATTCCGGTTCAAAGACATAGTGGCTGGTCATCGCTAAAAAACGCGCATTCACATCGCGCTGCTTTCCACGACCGACACGGTCAACCGCCGTCTTCGCGTCCATTGTCCTCGGACCAATGGCGGACAATTCCCGCTGTCGTATATTCCGCGGCCCGGGATGCCACCAAACACACGGAAAGCATGCCAGTGGGCATCAAACAGCATCTCGTGGGTCTGCAACAAATAGGCCCGTACCAGAAACGCTCGACTATGTGACAGTTTGATATGGGCCACCTGAAGCTTGACGCGTTCGCCACCGATAGTGGCCCAATCCTCGCTCCAGTCGAACTGGAACGCTTCCCCAGGCTGGAATACTAACGGCACAAAAGTCCCGCGCCCAGTCGTTTGCATCGCGCGCTGCCGGTCTGCTTTCCAGGCCCGCACAAAGACTGCGACCCGCTCATATGATCCGTCAAAGCCAAGCTGCACCAAATCCGCATGCATCTGCTTGGCAGTACGCCGCTCTTTACGCGACTTACGCTGCTCCATCAGCAGCCAACCCGACAGCTTTTCTGCAAACGGATCAAGCTTACTTGGCCGCGTCGGCGTCCGGAAGTTGGGTTCTACGATATCAGCCCGCAGATACTTCCTGATGGTGTTGCGAGACAGCCCAGTCCGCCGTGAAATCTCGCGAATGGGCATCTTGTCCCTTAAAGCCCATCGTCGAATTACGCTCAAAAATCCCATGTCTATCACTCCAATGACCCCCGACAAATCCCGTCAGGGGCACGGTTGCACATGGGTCATTTCTCAGTGACAATTCTAACCTCTACTGGGTCAGTTTTAAGTGACATCTAACAGCGCCCGCCCATAGATTTTCAGGCTTATGCGATGTGGTTCACGGATATGAGCCAGGATCAGCATGTTATTGCGCTGTCGTTGGCTCATCGGTCGCGCCCTCCAGCTTCGGAACCTACGCGATGTCACCCGCATAACCAGGCACAGAAATTCGACGGGCCATTTTGCTTTCCAGACGTCGATGAACGCACATCTTATCCGCTGCCCGGAAGTACGTGTTTACATGCGTGAGAGGGGCCTATTGCCCGCAAAAAAGATTTAACACGTCCCTCTGCTTGTGCAGCAGCCGGACGTCGTTGCGCAGGTGTTCGTTCTCTTGCCGAGGTCCTCCCGCGGACCCGACATCCGATCGCTCTGCCGATGCTTCTGGACCAACGTCTTCAGCGTCGAAATTCCACCTATCACCGCGATGTGCACTGCATCGCGGTGAGGCTCGTTTGTGTCTGTCGTGGCCATTCCTTATCTCCTTCAGAGCAAACATTGCTCGACAGAGACCGGAGCCAAACCGGGGCAAGACCATTGGCTGGGCGCCCGCCAAATGTTCCGCCGTTTGTCCGAACGCATCCGGCTGGACGCCGAAGGGGTGCTGAATATGGACATCGCACTGGACGCCTATACCGGACGTCTGTCGCATTTTGGTGGCAATCTGGTGAGTAACCTCCATGGCCATCACGGCTGGGAAGATCATAGCTACTTTCCTGAACTCTCAGCAGCAGACCCCCGGTTTGATGCCGGGCTGGAGGTGCTGGAGCAGGACCATGCCGATTTGGACAAGGTGCTGGATGATTTCACCCGCACCGCAAACAGGCTGATCAAACTATCTACCATGGACCAGGCGCAAGCCTATGAAGAAGCAGGACAGCTCCACAAAACCAGCGAGACGATCGAGGCCTTCCTCAAGCGGCATCTTGGTGAGGAAGAAGAACTGGCAGTGCCAATTATCTTGCATCACCGGTTGAGAGGGTGAATGTGACGACATGACCAAAGACATATCAACCCAAGAAGACCAGACCAAAGCAGAAGAACGCCGCGCGCGTGGTGAATTCGTGCGCGGCGTCAGCAGGTTTCGCCATAAAATTGGAGATCCGGACTTCCCGCCTGAACCCGGGCGTTATCATTTGTTCGTGGCCCTCAATTGCCCGTGGTGTCACCGTGTAACTTTGGCACGAAACGTGCTTGGCCTGCACGATAGCATCACAATGGACGTCGCTTTTCCCAATCGCACAGATGACAACGACCCCGAAGGCCCCAATTTATGGGAATTCGCGCCCGACCGGATTGCGACATTGACTGGCAAACCCTTGCCGGAATGCACGCTGGAAACCGGCACCGGGAAAGCCCTGCGTTTGGTCAAACAGATTTATCGCATGGAAAGGTCGGAAGAACAGTCCGTTCCTGTTCTTTTCGACAAAATCGCAGGCCGCATCGTGAACAACGAAAGCGCCGAGATCATCCGCATGCTCGACAGCACAGCCGGGGCTCTTGGCAGCACGATTTCAACGACAGACCGCGTGCGGCTCGTGCCCGAAGCATCATCCGAGGGCTCGGATATCCACGAGCTTAACACCCTGATCTACACCACAATCAACAACGGGGCTTACAAGGCAGGGTTCTCATCGGATCAAGCAACCTATTCAGCGGCATTTGACGCCTATTTCGAGACCCTTGCGACGCTTGACAATCTGTTGTCCGATGGTCGACCCTTTTTGACCGGCCAGCACTTTACAGAGGCCGATCTTCGTCTGTTTCCAACACTATACCGCCATGACCCCGTCTATTATCTGCGGATGAAGCTGAACGGCGCACGCATCATTGACTATCCACATCTGTGGCACTGGCTTTGTCGCGTCTATGCATTGCCCGGTGTTGCGGATGCAGGATCATTGGTGCATTGCAGGCAAGGCTATTTTGGACGCAGCTGGAATGGAGTCGTACCCGCAGGCCCCATTAGACCGATGCAATACCCAATGGCCTACGAACACCCGGATTTGGCGTAGGGCATTGTGTCGATATCATCGTCTTTTGCCTCGTCAACGATTTGATCTGCGCATAGCGATTGTTTCGCAGGCGGGGTACCTTACGACTGCAAGTGTTGTTCGTGGTGCGCGGCGCGCGCATCATGCTGCAACATTTTGGTTTTGGTGGCGTTCAGGGGGGCTGTGCCGGCTCGATTGTATCGATAATGATCAACTGTCTGCCACGACCTGCGCAAGGCAGTGTCAGGACACGGGGCGGCAGAAACTTGACACCTGTCATGGCTTGGTTCCACGTGCAGACGCTGATGGCGCTCTCGACCAAAAATTTCTGGAAATACTTCATATCATCCGGTGTAACAGTTCCCGGTGATAACCCCGGCTAGGCCGCAAATCGCTTACACGCACGCAGGTGGCTGCCCCGGGATGCAGGGCCCGGATTGCACCCCAAAAAATCCGCAATCATGCGGGCTTGAGGGGACGTCATTGGTATCGGTTGGCGAATATTCATCGGAAACCCCTCGGTCAATCGAGGCAAAATCACTTCGACCAACAGCCCGCACCCGACACCCCCGACAAGCGCCCCTATCGCGGAGCGCTTTAGTGCCCGAGCCAAGATTGCATAATGCTGCGCCCTGCTGAGCAGCCCCACCTGAGAGTTCGTGCATGATATGCCTTTGGTCCGTCGCCAAGATGGCCTTTGGCGCAGGTGGGCGATAGCCCAGAGCACTATTGGGTCGTCTGGTTTTACAGTGGTTCCTCCATCGCACGGGAGCCACCCCTTTCATAAGACAAGAGGGGCGTGTCCGGTCGTTTAAGCCTTCGCAACAACCGTTTTTCCGGGGTAATCTGGGTTCGATGGACTCTGGGCCAATGTCCGACCCGATATAGGCTGGCACGCCGCACAGGATGAGTGGGTCTGTCAGAGCGTCGATGACCTCAGTCGGGTTCAGATTGCGTTTTAGCCGGATGGCCAAACATTCCCGGCTGTGTTCCTCCAAGATGTCGAGCGTCCTGACCGATGAGACCTTGTCCGCCATTAGTCCGAGGATAATGGTCGGATGCCATCGTCGGTTCGGTGATACACAAAGTCTTAAAACCGGACAGGATTGCATAGCTCTAGTTGTAGACGCCTCCGCAAATGGGGGGATTACCCGTCACGACCCAAGAAATTGATGGATGTCCGGCTAGCTCCCCAAAAGTCCCAGTCCGAAAGCCCGCTTACCGACAACGACGAACCTGACAATGCGACTCTCCCACAGGCGCAAATTGGCCACCGTTTCGCAAGACAGTTTGCCATTATCCAAGCGTCATAATAATATAAAAATGTTACTCTCGAAAAGGAATGAAAACAGTTGAAACGCCGGTTTGGTTTCATTTTCGGTCTGTTTTTTGGCATTGCGTTCGCAGTACCGGCCAAGACGCATCCGCACATCTTTGTCGATGGCGGCATCGATTTCATCATGTCCGGTCAGGAAACGCTCGATGCGTTGTCGGTCACTTGGCTTTTTGACGAATTCGAGACCCTTTATGATCTGGCTTCGCGTGGCATCGAACCACAACCTGACGGCGGCCTCTCGGATGCCGACCGCGAGACGATCCGCGCAGCCTACAGCGATTGGCCTGACGATTTCGACGGCTCTGCGCATCTTTCAATCGACGGGGAAGTGATCGAAATGGCCTGGCCTGACGATCTTGTGGTCGATCTGGTCGACGGACGTCTGCAATTTACCTTTTTGCGCAGGTTAGAGGAGCCGGCTATCCTCACGAAAAAATCCGTTGAGGTTGCGTTCTACGAATCCACGTATTTCTTTGCCTTCAAGATTACGAATGATCCGGCTTTTGCCGGAACCGACGCCTGCGCGGCGGTTGTCGTTCCTTATACGCCCGGCGAACAGACAGAGGAAGTGAAACAAAGCCTCGCACGTCTTGGTCGCGAGGAAACACCCGACATCGCCAATGTAGGTCAGCTATTCGCAGACAGGATCATTGTAAATTGCGCATAGCTGTCCCGATTGCACTGATTTTGGCATCGCTCTTGCTGTTCGCTATCGGGTCCGCCGCGTTTCCCGGTGTCATGGACTGGGCCGCGACCCAGCAGCGCGCGTTCCAGAACGAAATGGCAGCCGCCGTGCGCGCGATCAAATCCGGCGCGCCGGCGGGATGGGCGGCTTTGTTATTGGCGGCTGGTGCTTACGGCGTTGTCCACGCCGCAGGGCCCGGGCACGGCAAATACCTCATCGGCGGGGTTGGTCTGGGGTCTTCCGTTCCCGCGTCGCGGATGATCGCTTTGGCCGTCGCATCGAGCCTTGCACAAGCGATCTGGGCCGTTGTGCTGGTCTACGGTGGCTTTTGGCTGCTTCAGCTTTCGGCAGACAACCTGACGATGCTGGCCGAACAATGGCTCGCCCCGGCGAGTTATTTGGCCATTGCTGTTGTCGGGATAGTCGTAGCCCTGCGCGGCCTGCGCAACGTACTGGGCCCCAAATCAAAAGTGCCAGAGCACGCCGGCCATGACGGTTGCGGACATGCGCATGGTCCGGACCCCGATCAGGTGGCGTCTTTGCAAACCCTCCGGGAGGCTGCGGCGCTGGTGGCAAGCATCGCGATACGCCCCTGTACCGGTGCGATCTTTCTGCTTGTGATTGCGTGGCAGCTTGACATCAAGGCCGCGGGGTTTGCAGCGACGGTTGCAATGGGGCTGGGAACCGCGATCCTGACCTCTGCCGTGGCAATTTCCAGTGTTGCGTTACGTGGCATGGCGATGTTTTCAGGCAGACGAGCGGGCGCAATCGGTGTCGCCGCTCCAGTTCTCCAGATTATCGCTGGCGTCATGATTTTTTGGTTCAGCCTCGCGCTACTCTCGATTTCAATCCTTTGAGAACGCAAGCTGCGATGAACATTAACCGTCTCAAGGGTGGACCCAAATCCTTTTTCGGCATCACGTCAATGTCGCGGCGCCCTTGTGATCAACTTGTTCAGACTCGACAGTACGACGCCTAGATCATCAGCTATTTGCTCAAGGGCCAGCTCACCGGTCAACGCAATCCGCACCACATCCTTGCGAAATTCGTCCGTTCTTCCATGTCCGACTGTCAGTCTCATTTGATGCAGTAAGTGCTGTCAAAGGAGCGGCATCAACCCGTGACAGGTCCAATCCGGTGTTCGGGGTGTTTAACGGTGCGCGACGTATTTGGTTGATTTGTTCTGGCGTGTTAGCAAGTCAGCAAGCCAGCCGAATGAGATACACCGCTATAGAAACGACGAACATTGTTGGTTTGACGCGTCGAGACGGGATCACGGGCGCCCTGAGGGATTTACTGCGAAAAGGAGCGCGGCACTTGATCTCGACAGCGGTTGAGCTGCGTTGGCCGCAAGCATCAACGCTGCATCTGATCAAGCGACGTTTTTTGCTTCGGGTTCAGCTTTCTGCTCCTCGACGATGGTCTGATATGCCCACGGCATCAACTCGCCAATACGATTTACGGGGTAGTCTTGGATGCGTCCCAACACCCAAGCAAGCCAAGCTTCTGGATTTACGCAGTTGAGCTTGCATGTCTCGATCAGGGTATAGGCTCTGGCGGCGGAGTGACCGCCCGCTTGCGGGCCCATGAACAGATCGTTTTTGCGTCACAGTGTGACGGGCCGAACTGCGCGTTCTGCTGTGTTGTTGTCCAACTCCAGCAAACCCGTGATCCAGATAGGGCCGCGCCTTGGGCAGTCGTGTTAGCGTATATCTGATGACCTTGGCCAGTGGCGTCTTGCCGGAGAGTCTGTTCAGTTGCGCCCTGAGCCAGGCCTCCAGATCATCAAAGATGGGGTTGGCATAGTCCTGTCGCAAGGCCGCGCGCTCTTGGGGCGATTTGAAGCGCGCCTGTTTCTCGACCGCGGAGAGCTTGGCAATAGGCTCAACGGCTTCCTCCGCAGCGGGCAATTGACAGCTTTCAAAGATTTTGACGAACTCACGGCGGATATAAACCATAAAAGCCATCTCCGTCACACGCCCTGTGCGATAGAGGTCATTATACCCTGCATAAGCGTCGGTATGGGCAAAGCCCTTATAGGTTTGTAGATGCTGACCGGGATGCTGTGCCTCCAGACCTGCGCAAGCTGATCCAGACTGTCCGAGTGCGACCCAAGGCAGTGTTTCTTGTGTCCGTCCGGTTGCAGGCGCAGATCCGCGATGATGGTGTCGCGGTTCTGGATTGCCAGAGAATGGGCGACGTGTTCTGCAAACGGTTCAGCTGTCTGCGCGGCGATGCGGGCCTGCACGTCGGGGCGCAAATCCGCCAGATTTAAAAGCGCTTTACTCATGCCATTTTCTACCAGATGGACACCGTCCTGTGAGTCTAAAACCATCATATTTTCTAATTAAACATGGCTGTCATCCAACCATTCTGGCCGTCATGTCTTCTTGAGGATGCGCCAGTCTATCCCCTCAAGAGGCTTCGCAAGCTGCGGCCGGCTCAGGCTGATCTTGCCCTCCTTGGCAAATGGCCAGACAAAGAGGCCCTGCTCAAGCCGCTTGGTGAACAGGTATGCTCCTTGATCATCCCACCAGATCATCTTGATCTGATCACCGCGTCGGCCCCGGAATAAAAACAAATGACCTGAATATGGATCACCCGCCAAAACCTGCCCGGTCTGTGCAACCAAGCCAGTAACCCCCCGCCGCATATCCGTCACACCAGCCGCCAGCCAGATCTTCGCATCCGCCGACATAGGGATCATGCCGCCAGTCCCCGAGCCAGCTCCAGACCAAAGCCCGCATCAACGCCATTACTAATGGACAGCTTGCGCCCATTCTCAAGCATGATCTCAATCCTTGCCTCGGGCAGCAGCTGATCAATGTCGCTAATCTTGGGCGCGTCGGACACCTCAACCGCCATGAAGTCAGGCATCTCAACTTCGCTTGGCTGAAACCGCACATCACCGCGCCAAGACTATATCCGGCTGACTGGAACGCCACGCTGTTTTGACACCGTTGGAACGGATACTCCCACGCCGTAGCTCTCGGCAACCAACTGTCTTTTGAACGCATCCGTGTACTTGGAACCACGACATCTTCGCTTCTTGCTCACATCAAAGCTCCTGCCATTGCGCCGACAAACTGCCTGCCTCGCGCAACAATGGCGGGCGAAATCAGGCCAAAATAGAGTGGGTTCCCTCGATGCTTACCGTTGGCTGGCTATCTGGCACCGTTTTCCGACTTGCGTACTGAAGCAGGTCAGGCTGGACCTGTCCCGCCTTAGTGCCGCTCCGAGTGCTCGTTTTAGCCACTTTCCTTTCGAAAGCGACGGGGCTTTTCCAGCCCGGTGCTGAGTGTCGACGTCGTGGATTATAGAAGCCGTTGATGTATTCGAAGATCGCCATCCCGGCATGCCTG
>JBLHUT010000125.1:0-9982 GCA_047629975.1 Paracoccaceae bacterium | reverse complement strand
GACATAGCCGTGCCAAACCGCGCCGGTGCGTTCCGGCATCGGCAAACGTGCGGTTTCGGTGCGCCCGTCAGGCGAGAACAGGCACAGGTCGATGCCTGTGGCGTTTTTCGAGAAAACGGCGAAATTTACGCCCTCGCCATCATGCACAGCCCCCAATTTTGACGAGGTGCCGCTTGTCAGTTCCGGTTGTTTCATGAACTTCAGTGATCCGCTTGTTGAAGTGAGGCTTGGAACACGTCCAGATACGCACGCGCCGAACGGTCCCACCCGACCGGATGCACCATGCCGCGGCGCATCATCGCTCCCCAGACCTTTTGCTGCCGGAAAAGCGTGCAGGTCCGCGCGATCGCTTCCTCTAGCCCCGCCAGAGTGACCGGCGCAAATTGCAGCCCCGTGGCACAGCCTGCCGAAACCGCCGCCGCGTTTGCATCGATCACAGTATCGGCCAAACCGCCCGTGCGCGACACGACCGGCACCGTCCCATAGCGCAGCCCGTAAAGTTGCGTCAGCCCGCACGGCTCGAACCGCGAGGGGATCAAAATGGCGTCGCTGCCCCCCTGAAGCAGGTGGGAAAGCGCCTCGTCATAGCCGATAATCACCCCGACAGACCCCTCAAAACGCCGCGAGGCGGTCACGAACGCGCGCTCCATCCCCTTGTCGCCCGAGCCCAGAACCGCCAGCTTTGCGCCCTGAGCAACCAGCGCGGGGATCGCCTCAAGCAACAGATCAAGCCCCTTTTGGGTGGTCAGGCGGCTGATGACACAAAACAGCGGCCCCGGCGCGTGCGAGGACAAGCCAAAGCGCGCTTCGACAGCCGCCTTGTTTGCCGCCTTGCGTTTCAGACTGCGCACCCCGTAAGTTTGCACCAACGCGGCATCGGTTTCAGGGTTCCAGACATCGGTATCGATACCGTTCAGGATGCCCACAAGATCCGCATTGCGCGCCTGCAATATCCCCTCGAGCCCCATCCCGAACGCGTGGGACAGCACCTCATTGGCATAGGTCGGGCTAACGGTGGTGATCTTGTCCGACAGCGCGATACCCGCCTTCAAAAAGCTGACCATCCCGAAATACTCGATCCCCTCGGGGGTGAACAACGCATCGTCAAGCCCAAGCTCATGGCGCACCTCGGCCCCGAAAAGCCCTTGAAAGGCAATGTTGTGTATCGTCAAGACCACCGGCGGTGCCCGCCGCCCCGACTGGCGCAGATACGCGGCCACCAGCCCCGCCTGCCAATCGTGGGCATTTACCAGATCAGGTCGCCATGCCCCCAAACCATCCAGCGCGATAACGCTGCCAACATAGGACAGCGCACCAAAGCGCAGATAATTATCCGCCCAGTCAGCACCGCTTGCATCAAGATAGATATTGCCGGGCCGGTCAAACAGATGTGGTGCGTCCAGCAACAACAGATCCAGTCCTTCGGCCTGCACCGAGATAACATCTGCCGAAGCACCGAACAGATCGGGCAGGTGCAAAACGCTGTGTCCACGTTGGACCAACGCGCGCAGGTCGGGATAGGCCGGCAGCAGGATTTTCACCTGCGCCCCCAAACCTGCCAGCGATTTGGGCACCGCACCGATCACATCCGCAAGCCCCCCTGTCTTGACAAAGGGCGCACATTCAGAGGCAACAAACAGCAGGTTCATCTAGCCATCCAACGCGTCGATCATGGATTGGGTAATCAGGCAAACGCCCCCTGCCGTGCGCCGGAACCGCTTTGCATCCGACTCCGGGTCCTCGCCCACAACAAGTCCTTCGGGGATAATCACACCGCGATCAATCACGACCTTGGTCAATCGGGCATTCCGGTTGATCTCGGCGTAGGGCATCGCAACCACGCCTGTCAGCGTTGAAAACGAATGTGTTTTCACCCCCGTGAACATCAGGCATCTTTCAAGGCTGGACCCCGAGATGATGCAGCCCCCCGACACCATCGACGACACAGCCAGACCGCGCCGCCCCTCTTCGTTGTGAATGAACTTGGCCGGGGCCGTCAGCTCGGAATAGGTCCAGATCGGCCAGGAGTTATCGTAAAGATCAAGGTCGGGCGTAAAATCGGTCAGGTCCACGTTGGCGCGCCAAAACGCATCAATCGTGCCGACGTCGCGCCAGTAAGGTTCCTTTTCAAGCCCCGAACGCACACAAGAGCGGCTGAACGGATGCGCAAACGCGCGGCCCTTGCGCACCAGATCGGGAATGATATCGGTTCCGAAATCGTTGCTGGACTCAGGGTTTTCAGCGTCTTTTTTCAGCAGAGCAAACAAAAACTCGGTCTCGAAGACGTAAATCCCCATGCTGGCCAGCGCCAGATCGGGATGTCCCTCCATCGGCGGTGGATCGGACGGCTTTTCAACAAAGTCCAGAATTCGGTCATGGGCATCCACTTTCATCACGCCAAAGCCTTTGGCCTCTTCGCGGGGCACCTCGATACAGCCGACCGTCACATCCGCACCCGTTTCCACATGCTGGCGGATCATAAAGGAATAATCCTGCTTATAGATGTGATCCCCTGCCAGAATAACGATATACTTGGTGCCGTAATCGGAAATGATATCAATGTTCTGGGTGACCGCATCCGCGGTGCCTTTGTACCAGTTCTCTTCGTTGAGTTGCTGCGACGCGGGCAGAATATCCAGCGACTCGTTCCGCTCGGCCCGAAAAAAGCTCCACCCGCGCTGCAAATGACGAATAAGGCTGTGCGCCTTGTACTGGGTCGCAACCCCGATACGGCGGATGCCGGAATTGACAGCATTGGACAGGGCAAAGTCGATGATCCGGCTTTTGCCGCCGAAATACATCGCCGGTTTCGCGCGCCTGTCCGTTAATTCATAAAGACGGCTCCCCCGCCCTCCTGCAAGAACGAACGCCATGGATTGTTGCGCCAGTCGGTTTGTCTCTCTGTCCATTTGGTTTCCCCCCCTGAGGTTTTAGTCGTCTGTTTTTGTTATATCAGGTCTGTTCCAACTCGAAGAACAAAGTCGAAAGTGCAGGCAGCGTCAAACTCAGTGATTGCGCATGTCCTGACATGGCCACATCATCGGTATCCTTGAAGCCCATATTTCCCGCCCCGCCGCCGCCATAGATCGCAGCGTCGGTGTTCAGCTTTTCGATCCAGCGGCCCGCGTCGGGGACACCGACGCGCCGCATCGAGCGTTCCACAGGGGTCATGTTTGACACAACCAGCACCGGTGCGGTGCCCTCGAACCCGTGGCGTATCCACGCAAAGATCGACTCATCACCCGATGTTTCCTCGACCCACTCGAACCCTTCGGGTTTGCAATCCTGTTCGTACAGCGCCCCGAGCGATACATAAGTCGCGTTCAGATCGCGGATCAACGTCTGCATCCCCGAATGCAGCGTATGCTCCAGCAGGTGCCAGTCCAGCGACGAATCGTGGTTCCACTCAAGGCCTTGGGCAAATTCGCCCCCCATGAACAACAGCTTCTTGCCCGGATGGCCCCACATAAACCCGTAATACGCCCGCAGGTTGGCAAATTTCACCGCACCCTCGCCCGGCATCTTGTCCAAAAGCGAGCCCTTGCCATGCACAACCTCGTCGTGGCTCAGCGGCAGCACGAAATTCTCGCTAAAGGCATATTGGATGCCGAATGTCATCTTGTGATGATGGAATTTCCGGTGGATCGGATCCTGCTCCATATAGGCCAGCGTGTCGTTCATCCAGCCCATGTTCCACTTGAACCCGAAGCCAAGCCCGCCCACATCTGTTGGCGCACTCACCCCCGGAAAGGCCGTCGATTCCTCGGCTAGCGTGATAATTCCGGGAACTTCGCCGTAAGACACCTCGTTGACGCCTTGCAAGAATGCGATCGCCTCAAGGTTTTCACGCCCGCCGTGAACATTCGGGACCCACTCGCCCGCCTTTCGCGAGTAATCGCGGTACAGCATCGAGGCCACAGCATCCACACGCAGCCCGTCGATATGATGCTCGTGAAACCAGTAAAGCGCGTTTGATGTCAGATAGTTGGCCACCTCGCGGCGTCCGTAATTATAAACAAGCGTGTTCCAGTCGGGATGGAACCCTTCCTTGCGGTCTGCATGCTCGTAAAGTGGTGTGCCGTCAAACTGGCCAAGGCCGTGCTTGTCTTCGGGAAAATGCCCCGGCACCCAATCAAGGATAAGCCCCATGCCGGCGGCGTGACAGGCCTCCACGAATGCACGAAACTCTGACGGCGTTCCGTGCCGGATGGTTGGCGCGAACAGGCCGACCGGTTGATACCCCCACGACCCGTCAAACGGAAACTCCGAAATCGGCATCAATTCAAGGTGCGTAAACCCCAGATCCTTGGCATAACCGACCAGTTGGGTCGCATGCTCAAGGTAAGACAAAGGGCGGTTGCCCTCTTCGGGAACGCGACGCCACGACCCGAGATGCACCTCGTAGACCGAAATAGGTTTGTCGATCTTGTGCAAATCCGCCCGTCGCGTCATCCATGCCGCATCATCCCACGCGTAGCCTTTGATGTCGCGGATAACCGAGGCTGTTTTGGGCGGATGCTCGGAGCCGAACCCAAAAGGGTCGGCCTTTTGCGGCAAAAGTGTGCCGTGCTGGTCAAGCAATTCGTATTTGTACGCATCCCCCTCGCCCAGTCCGGGAATGAACATTTCCCACACGCCCGTGGCACCCCGCCGGCGCATCAAATGACACCGCCCGTCCCAGAGGTTGAAGTTACCAACCACCGAGACCCGACTGGCATTGGGTGCCCAGACCGCGAAATGCGTGCCCATGACGCCTTCGTGCTGTTGCACATGCGCGCCCAGCACATCCCAAAGCCGCCGGTGCGAGCCTTCCGCGATCAGGTATTCATCCAGCTCGCCCAAACGCGGCCCGAATTGATAGGGGTCGCAATGCTCCCACGTCTGGCCGTCTTTTGTCACACGGACGCGGTAGGCAAAACGGTTCTTGCGCCGCGCTGCCACGCCGGTGAACAAACCACCCGTCACCGGCACAAGCGACACGACCTTGCGGCCCGTTCCTGCATCCAGAATATCCATTGCCTCGGCACCTGGCACAAAGACACGCAACGTCAGTTTGCCATCCACACTGTGCTGACCCAGCACAGCAAAGGGATCCGCGTGGGTTCCGCCTAGAATGGGCTGTATGTCTTCGGGATTGATGTGTGTCACAACTATCTCTCCGGTTACTTGAGCGCTTTTGCACCCCAAATGTCTTTTGCATAGCCTTTGATCGTGCGATCGGATGAAAACCACCCCATGCGCGCCGTGTTCAGGGCCGCCATCCGGGTCCAGTTGGCGGTATCCACAAAGGCCACGTCGACGTCACGCTGTGCAGCGTAATACGCATCGAAATCACAGGTCACGAGGAAATAATCGTGATCATACATCCGCGCCACCAGACCGGCATAGCGATCGGCATCCCCGCCCGAAAACACACCGGCGCCGATCTGGTCCAGCACCTGTTTCAACACAGGGCTCGCCGCAATCGCCGCTGGCGCAAAACCGTGCTCCTCGCGGCGGGCATCGGCCTCGGCGGCCGTCATCCCGAACAGGAAGAAGTTTTCAGCCCCAACAGCGTCGCGGATTTCGACATTCGCCCCGTCCAACGTGCCGATCGTCAACGCACCGTTAAGCGCGAATTTCATATTGCCCGTCCCCGAGGCCTCTTTGCCAGCAGTCGAAATCTGCTCGGACAGGTCGGACGCGGGGATCAGCACTTCGGCCATCGTGACGTTATAGTTTTCGGGGTACACGACCTGTAGCAGATCGCGGGTCACCGGATCGGAATTGATATGCTTGGCCACGTCATTGATCAGGTGGATGATCTCTTTTGCAACCACATATCCGGGTGCGGCCTTACCGCCAAATATCTTGACCCGCGGGGTCCAGTTGCCATTCGGATTGTCCCGGATCGCATTCCAAAGCGCCACTGTCTCGAGAAGGTTCATCAGTTGACGTTTGTATTCATGAATGCGCTTGATCTGTACATCGAACATCGCAGACGTATCGAGCGTCACACCGTCACGCGCCTTGAGCCACGTCGCAAGGCGTTCTTTGTTCTGGACCTTGGCGGCCAGAAAGGCATCCTGAAAGGCACTGTCGTCGATATGTGGCTCAAGGTGTGACAGTTTTTCAAGGTCAGCAGGCCAGTCGGCACCGATGGTCTGGTTGATCAGATTGCGCAGCGGCGGATTGCAGCTGTAAAGCCAGCGGCGCGGCGTAATGCCGTTGGTCTGGTTCAGAATACGGTCCGGATAGGCCGCGTGCAAATCGGCAAACACGGTCTGCTTGACCAGATCGGAATGCAGCGCGGACACACCATTGACGTTATGCGCCATGATAAAGGCCAGCTCGCCCATTTTTACCGAGCCGTCCTCGATGATGCGGATATTGCCGCCCGTCGCCTTCAGGTGCTGGTCCTGAATAACGCCGATGATCTGATGATGGCGCGGCAGGATGCGCGCAAACAGATCCTCTGGCCACCGCTCCAATGCTTCGGGCAGCAACGTGTGATTGGTATAGGCAAGGCAATTGCGCGCAATCCCGATTGCCGCAGTCATCTCAAGACCCTGCTCGTCCACAAGCTCGCGCACCAGCTCGGGGCCGGCAATGGCGGGATGGGTGTCGTTCAACTGGATCGCCACATGATCAGCCAGCGTTTCGATGGCGTGCCCTTCGGATAAAAAGCGGCGCACAAGGTCCTTGATCGACGCGGCAGTAAAGAAATACTCCTGCTTGAGGCGCAATTCCTTGCCGGTGTCGGTCGTGTCGTCGGGATACAGAACGCGGCTGATGGTACGCGCCAGCGCCTCGGGTTGACTGGCCCCGATATAATCGCCCTGATTAAAGCTGGTCAGATCGAACAGCACAGTCGGTTTGGCCGCCCAAAGCCGCAGCGTATTGGCCCATTGCGCCTGCCACCCGACAACAGGGGTGTCATAGGCCTGCGCCATTACGGTTTCGGCAGGCTGCCAGACAGCGGTTTGCCCCTTGAGCACCACATTGCCGCCAAAATGGATCGGATACGACACCTCAGGACGCTCGAATTCCCACGCGTGACGCTGTGCCAGCCATTCCTCGGCTGTCTCAATCTGACGCCCGTCCTCGAAATGCTGTTCGAACAGGCCGTGTTCATAACGGATGCCGTAGCCGTAGGCCGGAATACCCAAAGTCGACAGGCTGTCGAGGAAACAAGCCGCCAGCCGCCCCAGACCGCCATTGCCCAACGCCGCGTCCGGCTCGTCGGCGACAATCGCCTCGTACTTCTGGCCCAATCCGGCCAGCGCCTCGGACGCGACCTCCTCCATGCCAAGATTGACTGCAACGTCTTCGATCAGACGCCCGATCAGAAACTCCATCGACAGATAATAAACCCTCTTGCCCTTGGCCTCATAGGTTTTGCGCGTGCTCTCGAACCACGGCTCGATAATCATATCGCGCAACGCCAGCGACAGCGACATCCGCCAGTCATAAGTAGACGCATGGGCCGGGTCTTTTCCCAGCGAGAGTTTCAAATGGCGCAGAATTTCCGCCTGAAGCGCGGCTGCATCGGCCTTGGCCACTACTTTGTCGATTATCATTTTATTGCCCTATCGTCTATCGAAGCACGGCTCGCAGGCCATATCTCAAGCATGTCATACGCTAACATCTATTACCCGGCAAGCATGCCGGTCTCATCAAAACCAAAGCCGGGACTGTGATCTATACCATTAATTTTTCATAGCAGGGCACAGATGCCTCAACCAACGTCGCGCTATCAACCCTTTTTGCGCGCCCCAACGATCCTGTCACAAAAAGCCACCGCAATCAGCCCTCGGCCTCACCCTTTGATCAAATTTGTGGCAAAGCTTACCGGACGCGCTGCCAAAACGTCTTTTTTGAGCCGTGCCATTCCTCCAGCGACCGCACGAACACATCGTGATCCGGAAAAGGCGCATATTCCACAATCAACGCATCAGCGGCAAAACATTCCAGCAAATGACCCGCCGCCTGTCCATAGCGTTTCGTGCGCCCGTCATGCAACGTGAACAGAATAAGGGCACGCCGCGCCAAAACTGCCGCCAGCGGGTGCCGTTCCCCCAACATGTTTGCCGCACGCTCCAATAATTCCTCGGCGTGCCCGTTCAACTCTTTGGCGCGAGTCTCGATCAGACGCGCCGCCAGTGCCAGATCTCCCCGGTTCAAAAAGAAATCAAGCGCAACACCAAACCGGGAAAACCCCATAGCGTGGTCTTTGGCGCGGTCCTCGGCTTCGATATCCTCGAAATCGGGGAGCGCCGCAAGATAGGCCCGCAAATGTTCGCCGTTCAGATGGGTCCTGAAACTTTCCCATCGCAAAGCCTGCGCCTGCGCTCCGCGCCCCAGCGCATCAAGGCAAGTGATTCGCAAAGCATCCATTTCAGGCTGCAAAGGGTTGCGGTGGGTCTGGGCCTCACCCGACGCCACGAGCAGTTCAAGGGCGCGTGCGGCGTCGTTCACACGCACAAACCGCTCCGCCACCTCAAGGGCAATCTGCGGAAGCCGCAACTCCTGCGCGGTGTAGCGCGCCATAAAACCTGCGACATCGCCTTGAATGTCCGCGATCTGTTGCAAGACCAGCAGCCCCCGCCCGCGCGCTATGGAATGAGGCGCACGCGTCTCGATCCGGGCACGCGTCAAGCCGGCAAGATGGTCCAGTCCTGTTTGGCCCAACGTCGGACCCAGTGCCGTGATCATCCCGTCAGACTGGCCGGCGGCATTGTCGAACAGCGCCTCAAAAAGCCGCTCTGCAAGCTCTGTCGCATCGGGAGAAGCTTTGGGACCCAGTGTTTCAAAATGCGCAACAGCACGCGCAAACGCCTCTGCGATCTCTTCACGGCTGTCATCGGTCCGGTTTTGAATGGCCGGTTCAAGGTCCAGAAACTCCCACAACAGATCGAACGCCTCGCTCGGATCGTCGCCTCCGACGCGGTGCACGATCATGTCGCACAGCAGGTCCAGCTCTTGTGCCAGCTTGCGC
Source organism: Paracoccaceae bacterium (assembly GCA_047629975.1). GTDB lineage: Bacteria > Pseudomonadota > Alphaproteobacteria > Rhodobacterales > Rhodobacteraceae > JBLHUT01. Next base: position 1,005 of record JBLHUT010000125.1, on the reverse strand, counting down.
CTTTTGCGCCACGAGACGCGGGTTTTGGCCCGCCGCAGCGCCGCCAGACGCTTACGCAATTCCCGCGAAAGCTCCGATAGCCCTTGTGCGGCACTCAGCTCGAGACGCAACCGACGCTGAAGATCCGCGTTACCGGTGGTCACCTCGATCAATAAATGCGCAAGCGGCCCTGCCCCCAAGGCCGACAGGTTCGTCTGATTCAAACTGGTTTTCGACATCTGTTGGCTCACTTAATTCGCGCGCGGCACGGTCTAGTCCGCAATGGCATTCACGTCCACCAGTTTAGGCGACCGGCACACAAAGTCCCGCCAATTGCACCACGCCCGTGCGAGATTGGCCCACCCCCTGCTTTGCCCCGCATAGAAACAGGAAACGAAAAACCCGCCCACCTTGATAAAAAGGCGCGCGGGTCAATTTTTTCTCGAAAACGTTCCGATCAGAAGTTGAGCGAAATATCCCGATGTCCCGAGTTGCACATGGCGACATAAAGCGCCTGTTCACGTGGCAAACGCGGCTGCTTGCGCAGGCCAATCGTTTTCTGGATCGCCAGGTCATACGCCTCAAGACCTGCCGACAGCTCGGAGGCCGCACGCGTCCGCCACGCCAGTTCCGACTTGTACAGATCAAGAGCGGCTTGCGCATTCAAGGCAGCATCCTCGTAATCAGGATTGCGGCTGTCGATGTCACGGCGTGCGTTTGACAGCAACTTGCGCAGGTCAGACGTACCAGGAACACCGCCAACCATACGCTCGACGTCCTTGAACCGCTCTTCCGCACTCTCGCGTGTCATCGACGGCACATCGACAATCAACTGTGCAATCGGTTCTTCGAGCGGCACAAGAGCCTGTGCACCCGAGATAACCGTGCGCAGCTCGACCAGCGGATCATAAGCCTGATCAACCGTTCTGCGATACAGCGAACGTGCCTTGCGATCGGCATTGGTGATCTCACCGAATGCAGATTGCGCCGCCGCCCAACTCTCGGGGATCTGCGCCAGCAAGGCGT